>NZ_WAAS01000081.1:0-25436 GCF_008806585.1 Micromonospora sp. AMSO12t | reverse complement strand
CCGCTCGACTTGCATGTGTTAAGCACGCCGCCAGCGTTCGTCCTGAGCCAGGATCAAACTCTCCAACAAAAACTTGTTGAAAAACTGTCCCGACAACAAAAAGTGTTGCCAAAGGAATCCAAGACCAGCCAAACCGAAGCCTGACCAGTCCGGGGTATAAATCATAATTGGCACTGGCTTATCAAGCACCCTGTTGAGTTCTCAAAGAACAACCACACACCGCCCAGAAACCCCACACCGTGGAGCACCCGACCCGGGGTATTTCGTTCACCGTGTCCGGCGCTCTCGCGCCGGGCACTTTTACTACGTTACCTCACCGTCTTCGCCGTGTCAAACCGTTTGTTCCGGTCTGTCGTGCTTCGTACGGGTTGGCTCCGACGAGCGCACGCAGCAGCGAACCGCCGCGTTGATCATCGGATTTGGCAGACCGGCCGCTCTGCGGTTTCCCGCGAGCTCGCCCGGATCCCTGCCGGCCGTGAACCTTACCCGGTCGGCTTCGCTGCACCAAATCCGCCTCGCGGCAGATCCGGTGAGCCCCGCCCGGGGCCGCGTCGTCCAAGGATTCGATCCCGTCCGACCCGGGCCAGTTCGGTTCGACGCCTCAGGACTTTCGCCCTGTTTGCCCCGTTCCGCGCTGGCAGAGAGAAAGTTACGCGTCTGCGGGTTTGAACGTCAAATCCGGGGGTAGCGTCCCCGGTCACATCATTTCCCGCTCGCTATATCGCCTGCTCAGTGCCGGTGCGGCGCTTGTCCCCGGCAGCCAGGGCCCTTGCGGTGCTTCGCCCGGCAGCCAAGGCGCCACCGCCACGGGGCAGCACCACCACCTTCCAAACGCCCGCACCCGCCGCAGTCACGCCTCATCCGCACATGCCTGCCGCAGGGTGCCGGCGGAGGTGTCAGCGCGCCGGGAACCGCGGCATCCCCCACGACCCTGGAGCGGCCTGGTGGCAGTGAATGTGGCGCGGCGTGTCGCGGAACTCTGGTGTGCGGTGGAGCAGCCTGGTGGCAGTTGACCTCGGGGGCACGGTGGAGCAGCCCGGTAGCAATGGACCTCGGGGGCCCGTGCGGCAGCCCGGTGACGGTGGAGCGTCCGTCAGGGTGCCTGACGGTCGGCGCGCCGGCCGGCCGCCCGCCAGGCTCGGACGCCGAGCACACCGACGGTGGTGCCGATGAGCAGAGACGCCGCGATCAGCAGAGCGTGGATCCAGAGGAAGCCGGTGGCCGGGAACTCCCCGACCCTGCCGGTGGACCAGGCCCGCGGGTCCTTCCAGATGGCGACGGCGAACCTCGGCCAGATCACCCAGGTCCAGATTCCGACCCCGGTGAGGAAGAGCGCCCAGCCGCGCGACAGCACCATGGCTGCCGAGTATGCCAGCGCGAGCTGACGGGCCAGCGGTGGAGGCGCAGGTCAGGGGACCTGCCACCGCCGGGGACCTGCCGCCGCCGGCGCCGTGCCGTGCGCTCAAGCCGGGAGCGCGGCGCAGCGCTCCCGTATGTCGTGCGGCTTGACGGGCAGTGCCTCGGCGGCCGGGAGCTGGTGCGAGCCGTAGCCGAACTGGCGGACCGTTCGTCGGGCGGCTCCCCCGTGCACGTGGACCTACCGAAAGCCGAAGAGAACGGTGAGCAGTAACGCGTTTCCTTGTGCCATTCCGAAACTGCGGTGGGCGATTCGCACGGCTCCCCGGAAACGGGAGGCCCGCATGATCGCGGACCTCCCGAACACACCGTCAGAAGCAGGTGCCGATGCCGCCGATCGCGGGGTTCGCCCGGTCGTGGTAATGGATCGTGCCGCTCGGGTCGGCCATGAAACCGCCCCAGATGATGCAACCGCCCCTGACGTACGCCCGGGCGGGCCCGGCCGCCCAGAGCTTGTCGCCGTCGTCGGTCTGGGTGGGCAGGTACTGGGCGGCGAGGTAGACCTGGGTGCGGGTCAGCGTCCCCATGTAGGCGGACTTGACGGTGACCGTGCAGCCGTAGCCGACCATCGCGTTGTGCAGCAGGTACACGGTGCCGAGCCGGACGCCGGTCTCCGCGTGCCGGATCGGGTCCTGGTCCACGACCGTGTATCCGAGCCCGCAGAGAGACTGCGGCGTGACCGGGTTGACGACGGCCGCCTGGGCGGCGGCGCCGGCCCCGGCGACGAGCCCGACCGCGACGACGAGCACGACCCCGAGCCGACGAATGGTGCGGTACATCCGTGTCCCCCTTTTCCTCTGCGACAGATGCGTCACCAGAATGGTCGGCCCGGTTGACCGAACGAATGTGCCGACTGGACACTCCGCATCCCCGGCGGATGTGCGCGGCCCCTTTCCCGTCGCCGCCACCTGCGGCACAGCGCGCCATTCATCGACGGTCGGCGAATATGACGTACTTCGCACCGAGAAATTTCAGTGAACCGAAAATTGCCGTGTTGTTTCCCGGGAGCGCGGGCGGGGCACTGACTTGGGGACCGGCGCAGACCGTCATCGGAGGTGACCCGTGCAGCCGTCGACATTCAACCCCTGGACCTGGCGCGACCCGTCCGCCCTCGCCGGCGGGTACTCCGGAGCCAGCCCCGACTCCGCCCCGCCGGACGGGCCGGAGCCCGGCGGCGACGGACCCGACGCCCCCGGCCCCGGCACCCCGCTCGACCTGGTCGGCTACCGCGTGGAGGCCACCGACGGGCGGATCGGCTCGGTCGACGAGGCCAGCGACGACACCGACGCCCGCTGGCTGGTGGTGGACACCGGGCCGTGGATCTTCGGCCGCAAGGTCCTGCTGCCGGCCGGCACTGTGACGCGGGTCGACCACCTGGACCGCACGGTGCACGTGGACCGCACCCGCGGCCAGGTCAAGGAGTCACCGGCCTTCGACGCGGATGCCTACGGCGAGCCCGGTTACCGGGACCGGATCGGCGACTACTACCGGGACAGCTACCGGCAGGGCTGAGCGGGCAGGCCGGACCCGCTACGGTGGGGACATGGTCCGGCCGATCAGCTACGCGCCGGAGGTCGTCGACCTGGTCGACGGCCTCCCGCTCGGTGTCGTGACCATCTCTCCGACCCGCTCCGACGACGGCCGCGAGCGGATGATCGACGTACTTCGTGCCGGTGGACTGCGGTTCCGCGACGGCGCGCGATGGCGTTCGGCTCACTGAGCCGACCCTGACCGACCCGGGATGACATCCCCGGTCGACGCGCGCCCGCGCACACCTCGTCCACCAGGCACGAAAGGCGTACCACCATGTCCGTTGCACGGATGCTCACCGGGGACCGCCCCACCGGGCGGCTGCACCTCGGCCACTACGTCGGCAGCATCGCCAACCGGGTGCGGCTGCACCAGCGCTACGAGAGCTTCTTCATCATCGCCGACCTGCACATGCTCACCACGCGGAACACCCGCGAGGACATCGAGCGGGTCGCCGGCAACGCCCGGGAGATGGTCACCGACATCCTGGCCGCCGGCGTCGACCCGCGGCGTGCCACCTTCTACCTCCAGTCGGCCATCCCGGAGGTCGGCGACCTGAACACCCTCTTCCAGAACCTGGTCACGGTGCCCCGGCTGGAACGCGTGCCCTCGCTCAAGGACATGGCCCGCGACGCCGGCAAGGAGGAGATGCCCTACGGCCTGCTCGGGTACCCGGTGCTCCAGGCCGCCGACATCCTCTGCGTCAAGGGGCAGGTCGTACCGGTCGGCAAGGACAACGCGGCGCACGTGGAGGTGACGCGGGAGATCGCCCGGCGCTTCAACCACCTCTACGGGGAGGTGTTCCCCGTGCCGGAGACGATCGCGTCCGAGACGCCCACCCTGGTCGGCACGGACGGCCGGGCGAAGATGAGCAAGAGCCTGGGCAACGCGATCGCGCTCTCCGCCGATCCGGCGACGGTCCGCCGCGCGGTGCTGGGCATGTACACCGACCCGAACCGGATCCGCGCCGACGTGCCCGGCACCGTCGAGGGGAACCCGGTCTTCGCGTACCACGACATCTTCAACCCCGATCGGGCGCAGGTCGACGACCTCAAGGAGCGCTACCGGGCCGGGCGGGTCGGCGACGTGGAGGTGAAGGAGAAACTGGTCGTCGCGCTCGACCGGTTCCTGGACCCGATCCGGGAACGCCGGGCCCGGATCGAGGCCGAGCCCGGGCTGGTCGACCAGTTGATCTTCGAGGGCACGGAGCGGACCCGCCACGAGGTGCGGCAGACGCTCGTCGAGGTCCGCCGGGCGATGGGGCTGACCAGCGCGTACACGCAGGTGCGCCGCCGGGCCGAGCGGCACCGCAAGGCCACGGCCACGCCGGCCTGAGCGGTCGTACGACCGGCGACCGGCCCGGGACGGGGAATGAGCTCCGGCACCGGGCCGGTTCGTGCGGAGCGGTCGCAGCGGGATGAATGAGTGGCTCCGGGCGGGGCAACTGGAACACCATGGGCGTGGTCCGGTACGAGGCGGTGCTGCCGGTCGTCGACGAGCTGGACCAGCTCGTCGACCTGCTGCGCAAGGCGGCCCCGGGTGAGCAGCTGTACGTCCGGTGGTCCCGCGGGCCGGGCGTCGACCTGTCCGGCGAGCACGGGTCGGGGCAGTCCAGCAAGGACGCGCTGACCGGCATCGACCTGCCCGGCCTCTCCGCCAATCCGCTCGCCGTCGAGTCGTGGTGGGGCGATCGGCCGCTGCGGCTGTGGGTGGCCCGCCGGCTCTACGACTACTGCCACCTGCGGCGGCTACGCGGCCCGGGCGTACGCCCCTGGGTGCTGGCCGGCGAGCAGCGCGGCCGGGGACCGGACAACGAGCCGCTGGTGCGGTGCCGCCGGCCGGTCGCGTGGGTGTCGGAGCGGGCGCTGCGGGAGGCGGACCGGGTCGTCGAGGCGCAGGCGTCGACGGAGTGGGGACCGCTGCACCGGGCCGACTGATCCGCCCCGCGACCAGGTCGGCCTCCCCCACCGCCCCCGAGGTCTGGCGGCCCGGGGGCGCGGGTCGCTAGGTTTCAGCTTCGGGTATCTCACTGTCGTCGATCGGGGGAAGTCGGCCGCGTGTCGCACATCGAGAAGATCACCGGGGAACTGCGCGCCTTGACGACCGGCGTCGACAGGGCGCAGGCGCTGGCGTCCGCCGCCGACAACCAGGCGCAGGAGGTTGCCCTGCGCGCCGCCGGCGCCGGCTTCGCCGCCGTGGCGGCGGGCGTGATCCGGGTACGCGACGGCATCTCGGCCGTCCGGGGCAGCTTGGGCAGCCTCGCGACCACCATCGGCGAGGCCACGAAGGCCACCGCGGCCGTCCCGCAGGAGGCCAGCCCGCACGAGACGATCACCGGCCTGGCACCGGTGCACAACGCGTGCGACGGCATCCGCGACACCGCCGCCGCCACCATCGCGCAGGTCCGCGAGACACGACAACTCGTCACCACCGTCCTGCACGGCGGCCAACCGGGCCCTCTCGTGCAGTCCCTGGAGAGCATCACGCAGGTCCTGAGCCTGGTCGCCCAACGCACCGCCAGCGCCCGGCAGGCGGTCGAGACGGCGATCGCCGAGGCCCGACAGCTGGGGTCGGCGGGAAACTGACCGGGGCTGGCGGCACCACACCGACCAGCCCTACCTCGACCGCCGACGCCGGCACCGCCGGCCGCCACCCTGGGCACGAGGATCCCATCCACGACCCGGCCCACGACTCCGCGCCGTGGACCAGACCCGCCACCGGCACCGCCGGCGGCACACCGACCGGACCACGCACCCGAATCCCGGCCAATGAGAGACCGGCCGAACGCCGCAGCCTGGAACTGGAGAACGAGGCCGCCGACACGGTCGCCAGCAGTGGCTATCGGGTGCACCAGAACCCCACGAAACAGGAGATCGCGACGGCCAAGCTGAATGCCGGCGACGTCGTCGACGAAAAGAGGTCGCCGGATTACCTGATCGAAGGGCTCGTCTTCGATTGCTACGCTCCCACTTCCTCTGCGGCACCACGCTCCATCTCAAGTGCGGTGAGCAGGAAGGTCGGGCGGCGGCAGAGCCAACGGGTAGTACTGAACCTCCAGGACTGGCGGGGAGATCCCGCCGCCCTGCAAAAGCAGTTCGACGACTGGCCGGTACCGGGGCTGAAGGAGTTGGTGGCCGTCACACGGAGCGGCCAGATCGTCCAGATCGTCCGGCGGGACTGAGGAAGGTCGAACGCATGTCCATCACCTATCGACTGACGCTCGCGGGCGACGTCCCGCTGGACCGGATGGCCTCGCTGGTCGCCCCCGAGGCGGCCGAGACCACGACGCACTCCGGCGCCCGGATGCTCAGCGCCGACCTGAACGAGGAGTGCGGCTACGCCGTCAGCATCGTCGCCGGCAGCCGGGGCTACTACGGGGCCGAGGACGACGGCGGCGTCCCGTGGGAGTGGGAACCGGCAACCTACGTCGACATCGACTTCCACATGCGAAAGGACACGCTGGGGGAGAAGGGCAGGCCGCACATGCTTCGGACCGTGGGCCGGGTGCTGGCCGACCGGCCCGAGGACGCGGCGCTGGTGCTCAACGACAACTGGTTGCTGCTGACCCGGTTCGACGGCGCGATCCGCCGACACAACGAGGCCGACTGGTACGACGAGGCGTACGACAGCTTCCTGCCCAGCTGACCGCCGCCCGCCGGATTGGCCGTTTCGGGTCCCCCTGGCGCGGGCGCGGCCGTCCTACCATCGGATCGTGGCGAACTTCGATGTCCCGGCAGCGGTCGCGACGATCTGGCAGCGGCAGGCTGCCTGGTCACGGGCGTCCGGTGAGGCCAAGCGTGCGATCACCCGTGCGCGGTTGACCATCGCCGCGCTCACCGTGGGGGCCGCCGTGTGCGGCACCCTCGCCAACCAGCTCGGGCACGCCCACCCCGGTGTGGGGCGGGCGCTCGCGATCGTCGCGGCGGCGGCGCTGCTCGTGGTGCCGCTGGCGGCCCGGTGGTCCTCCCGGGAGGCGGTGCACGCGTGGACCCGGCTCCGCTCGGTCTCCGAGGCGCTGAAGGCGGACACCTACCGCTATCTCGCCGGGGTCGCCCCGTTCGGCGGCGCGGACCGGGACGCTGTCCTGCTCGGCCGGTTCGACGCGCTCATGGACGACGCCGGCGACCTGGTCGGCCGCACCCTGGACGCGCCGCCGGCCGACCGTCCGCTGCCAGCCGTCTCGGACGTGGCGACGTACGTGACGGAACGGTTGCAGCGGCAGGTCGACGGCTACTACCTGCCGGCGGCCCGCCGGATGGCCCGCGCCGCGCGGCGGGTCCGGTACGCGGCGACGGGGCTCACGATCGCCGCCGCCCTGGTCTCCGCGACGGTCGGGGTGCTCGGCGACAACCTCGGCCTCACCGCCTGGATCGGTGTCGCGGCGGCCGTGACCACGGCGCTGGTCGGCTACGGCTCAGCCCAGCAGTACGAGCACCACCAGATCGAGTACGCCCGCACCGCCGACCAGCTGACCCGGCTGCGCACGGCCCGCGAGGCCGGGCTGGGCTGGGCCGGCGACGACGCGTTCGTCGCCGAGGCGGAGCGCATCATCTCGCTGTCCAACGAGAGCTGGATGGCAAAGATGATCGAGCAGGATGGCGCTGCGCAGCCGTGACATCACTGGTTGTGCCATATAGCATCGTCGATAGTCGTCGTTGACCGTCGTCGTGGGCGGTCGTCCGTCCACTCCCGACTCCAAATGGGGGAACCGACGTGGATCGCACCGCACGCCAGCCCGATCCGACCGCGCCGCCACTGGACGACCTCCGGCGTACCCCGCTCGGCCGGATCTCCCTCGACCGGGCCCGGTCCGTCGCGCGCGTGGCCGGCCGGAGGGAGGATCGTCCGGCGCGTGTCGACGTCGCGGCGTTCAGCTCTGCGATCTGAGCCGGACGGGCAGCCGACCGGGCAGGTCGCCCCGCTGACGCAGTACGTGCTGAAGCTGGTCAGCCGCTGCGACCTCGCCTGCGACCACTGCTACGTCTACGAGCACCCCGACCAGTCCTGGCGGCGCCAGCCCCGGGTGATGGCCTCCGCCACGGTGGCGGCGGTCGCGGAGCGGATCGCGGAGCACGCGGCGGCGCACCGGCTCGACGCCGTACGGGTGGTCCTGCACGGCGGCGAGCCCCTGCTCGCCGGCGCCGCCCGGCTCGACTCCACTGCCGGCACCCTGCGGCGCGTCATCGGCCCGGTGGCCCGCCTCGACCTGCGGATGCAGTCCAACGGTGTGCTGCTCACCCCGGCGACCTGCGACGTGCTCGTCGCCCACGACGTCAAGGTGGGGATCTCGCTCGACGGCGACCGGGCCGCCAACGACCGGCACCGCCGCCACGCCAACGGGTCGAGCAGCCACCGCCAGGTGCTGCGGGCGCTGTCGCTGCTGCGCAGCCCCGCGTACCGCAGCAGCTACGCGGGCATCCTCTGCACCGTCGACCTCGCCAACGACCCGATCCGGGTGTACGAGGCGCTGCTGGCCGAGGAGCCTCCGCACGTCGACTTCCTGCTGCCGCATGCCAACTGGGACAACCCGCCCGCCCGGCCCGACGGCCCCGCCACTCCGTACGCCGACTGGCTGCTGGCCGTCCACCGGCGGTGGCTGGCCGACGGGCGTCCGGTGCCGATCCGCCTGCTGGAGTCCCTGCTCTCCACCGCGTCCGGGCACGGCAGCCGCAGCGAGGCGGTCGGGCTCGGCCCGGCCGACCTGGTCGTCGTCGAGACCGACGGCACCTTCGAGCAGGTCGACTCGCTCAAGTCCGCCTTCGACGGCGCCGCGGCCACCGGCCTGGACGTCTTCCGCCACCGGGTGGACGACGCCGCGGCCCACCCGGCGATCGCCGTACGGCAGACCGGTCTCGACGGTCTCTGCGCGACCTGCCGCGCGTGCCCGGTGGTCGGGCACTGCGGCGGCGGGCTCTACGCCCACCGGTACCGCGCCGGGGACGGCTTCGACAACCCGTCCGTCTACTGCCCGGACCTGCTGGAACTCGTCCGGGTGGTGACGGCGGCCCCGGTCGCCGACGAACCCGACCGGCCCACCGACTCGCTCCACCCGCGCGTCCTCGACGACCTGGCGACCGGCGCGGGCGCGGCGGGCTCGGCCGCGCAGCTCGCCGCCGTCCACCTGGCGCTGGTGCGCGCCCTGCTGGTCGCGCTCAGCGAGCGGGCCGCGGGCGACCCGGTGGCGGCCGAGGGCTGGCGGCTGCTGGTCCACCTGGACGACGCGCACCCCGACGCCGTCCGCGCCGTGCTGGCCCACCCCTTCGTGCGCCGTTGGGCACGGCGCTGCCGGGACGGGACGGCCGAGCTGTCCTACCTGGCCTGCGTGGCGGCGGCCGCCGCCGTCCGCGCCCGGGTCCGGGCCGACCTGCCCGTCCCGGTGCGCGACGGGGTGGTCAGCCTGCCGACGCTCGGCGCGCTCGCGGTGGGTGCCGAGCGGGGCGTCGTCAGGCTCGTCGTCGACGACGGCGACGTCCGGCTCGCCGGCCGGCGGATCGCCGTCCTCCCGGGCCACGACGGCGACCCGGCCCGAAAGGACGGGCCGGACGGCTGGCTGCCGGTGCGTGCCGTCCGTCTCGGCGGGAACCGGCTGCTGTTGGAGGACACCGATCCGCACCGGAACGGCTACGACCTGCCGGTCGAGCCGCGGCTGTCCGGCGCCGCCGCGCTGGGGTGGACGCGGCGGCTGGAGGGGGCGGTGCGGCGGATCGACGCCGAGGCCACCAGCTACACGGCGGGCGTACGCACCCTGCTGCGGGCCGTCGTGCCGCTGCGCGCGGAGCCGACCGGCCGGTTCCGCAGTGCCGCCGCCGGCGTCGCCTTCGGCGCGGTGGCCGTCACGGCCGTACCCGACGACGCCACCCTCGCCGTGCTGCTCGTGCACGAGGTGCAGCACCTCAAGCTCAGCGCGGTGCTGGACGTCTGCGACCTGTTCGACCGCGACGACACCCGGACGCTGCGCGTGCCGTGGCGGGACGACCCGCGCCCGGTGGAGGGCGTGCTGCACGGCGTCTACGCCCATCTGGCCGTCGCCGACGTGTGGCGCCACCGCCCCGGGCCGGCCGCCGGGGACCATTTCCGCCGCTACCGGGACTGGACCGACGGGGCCCTCGACGCCCTGCTCGACCTCGGCGTCCTGACCGCCGCCGGCGAGCGGTTCGTCGGGGGGATGCGCGCCACCGTGGACACGTGGCCGTGACCGCCGGCCCGCTCCGGCGGGCCACGCTGACGGCGGACCTGCGCGCGCTGGGACTGCGGCCGGGGTCCACCGTGCTGGTGCACTGCGCCCTGTCCCGCGTCGGTCGGGTGGCGGGCGGCCCCGCCACGCTGCTGGCCGCCCTGCGGGACGTGCTGGGCGGAGCGGGCACGGTGGTCGTACCGGCGCAGACGGCCGGTAACTCCACCACCTCGCGGGCGTTCCGGGCGGCGACCGCCGGCTCGGGCCCCGCCGGAGTCGCGGCGGCGGAGGCGGCCATCGTGCCGTTCGACCCGGAGCGCAGCCCCGCCGAGGGCATGGGGGTCTTCGCCGAGCACGTACGCCGGCAGCCCGGGGCGTGCCGGAGCCACCACCCGCAGACCTCCTTCGCCGCCCTCGGCCCCGACGCGGCCCGGCTGACCGCCGTCCACGACCTCGACTGCCACCTCGGCGAACGCTCACCCCTCGGCGCGCTCCACGCCGCCGACGCCGTGGTGCTGCTGCTCGGCGTCGACTGGTCGGTCTGCACGGCGTTCCACCTGGCCGAGTACCGGCTGCGCCGCCCGCCGGTCGACCGGGCGTACCGGTGCTACGTGCGCGACGCCGCCGGGCGGCGGGTCCGGCACGACTTCCAGGCCCTCGATCTCCACGACACCGACTTTCCGCTGATCGGCCGGGCACTGACGGAGGCCGGCGCGGTGCGGCGCGGGCCGGTCGGCGGCGCCGACTGCCGGCTCACGGACCTTCGGGTGGCCGTCGACTTCGCCCGGGGGTGGATGGATGAGCACCGGCGGTGACGAGCGGGGCAGCGGAGGGTTGGCCACGGTCGATACTGTGGACGGTCGGGAGTCGCCGCACCGGTCGGGAGCCTCAGTTGACAGAGGGCACGCTCTGGGAGGACGAGAGCGCCCCCGTGTTCTTTCTCAGCTATGCCCACAAGAAGAACCAGGTCGCGGCGCCCCGGGACACCAACCAGAAGGTCTTCCAGCTCTTCGTCGACCTCTCCGACCATGTCGTCGAGCTGCTCGGCCTCGGCCCGGGGCGCACGGCCGGATTCATGGACCGGATGCTCGACGGCGGGCAGGTATGGACCGACGACCTGGCCTTCGCCGCCGGGCACTGCCAGGTCTTCATCCCGTTGATCTCCACTCACTACCTCAACAGCGACTGGTGTGCCCGCGAGTGGGACGCGTTCACCCGCCGGCCGATACTGACCCGGCCGGGTGCCGAGCCGTCGGCGGGGGAGACGCCGGTCATCCCGGTCAACTGGTCCCTGGTGGAGCGTCGCCGGCTGCCGGCGGCCGTGTCGCGGAGGCAGATGTTCACCCCCACCCGGCTGCCCCCGGAGATCGCTCCGCAATACCACGAAGAGGGCATCTACGGTCTACTGAGCCTCGGCGACACCGGCAAGGCCGCCTACGACGCGGTGGTCTGGCGGCTGGCGCAGCGGGTCGCCCGGGCCTATCGGACGCACTGGGTGCAGGCACAGGTCCCGACCGACGTGCGGCAGTTGCGCACCACGTTCGAGGAGGGCGGACATGACGTGGTCTGACCCCGTTCCGCCCCGGGGCGCATCCCGCCGGGAGACCTACTTCTTCCTGAGCTACGCCCACTCGGTGCCGCTGTCGGCCGGTGTCCGGCCGGACACCGACTACTGGGTCAACCGGTTCTTCAACGACCTGGCCACCGCCGTCCGGCACGCTGCCACGAGGAGCCGCGACCTCGACGCCGGCTTCTTCGACGGCCAGGTCAACCCGGGAGCCGACCTCAGGCAGACGCTCACCGACGCGCTCAGCCTCGCGCACGTCTTCGTGCCGCTGCACTCACCGAACTACTTCCGCAACGCGTGGGCGCTGGGCGAACGCGAGTCGTTCCGCAGCCGACTCACCCGGCTCACCCCGGCGCAGGCCGAACGGCACCTGGTGCCGGTGCTGTGGCTGCCGCTGCCGTCCTGGGGCGAGCGGCCGGAGACGACCCGGGCCCTCGACCTGGTTCCGGACGCCGGCGACCGGGCCGACTACGCCGAGAACGGCCTGCGCGCCCTCTGCAAGCTCAGCGCCTACCACGACCTCTACCGGCGGGTCCTCGAGGCGCTGGCGAAGCAGATCGTCACGGTGACCGAGACGCAGCCGCTGGCCCGGTCCCGGGCGACGACGCTGTCCAGCCACCCGGTGCCTGACAGCGTCGGCCCGGCGCTGGTGGTCACCACCCTCACCGACCACGCACGGTGGCGGCCCTACGCGGGGCAGCACGAGCTGGCCGTGGCCGACCACGTCGCCGCGACCGCCGAGCGGCTCGGCCTGCCCACCCGGGTCGTCGACCTGGCGGCGGCCCGGGCCCTGGCGCCGCGGAGCCCCACCGTCGTGTTGGTGGACGCCGCGACCGGTGCCGCCGCCATCCGTTCGGCGCTGGACGATCTGCCCCGCTGGGTCGTCCCGCTGGTCATCGCCGCCGGTCACGAGCGTGGCGCGACGGCACCCGAGTCGGTTTCCGAAGCGTTGCAGGCCGCCGGGTTCCCCCGGGTCATGCCGGTACGCGCGATCGACGAGTTCGAGCGCTGCACCCCGCTGCTGGTGACCGAGGCCCGCAAGCAGTTCCTCCGGTACGGTCCGGTCGACCCGCCGGACGGCCCGGTCACCCCGAGACCGAGCCTGCGCCCGGCCCGGCCCTTCGACGGGCCGCCCGGGTCCGGCGCGAGCCTGCCGCCGGTGCGGCCGTTCGACACGACGCGAGGGAAGGACGAGCGATGACGCCATCGCGCGAAGGGCAGGTCATCACCTTCTACTCCTACAAGGGCGGTACGGGCCGCACGATGGCGCTGGCCAACACCGCCTGGATCCTCGCCGCGAACGGTCAGCGGGTGCTCGTCGCCGACTGGGACCTGGAGTCTCCCGGCCTGCACCGGTTCTACGCCCCGTTCCTCGACGCGGAGCAGGTCGCCACCACCGGCGGCGTCATGGACCTGATCCTGGACTACGAGTGGGAGAACGCCCGCCGGCGCGAGGAGACCGGCGCCGACCCCCGG
Source organism: Micromonospora sp. AMSO12t (assembly GCF_008806585.1). Classification (NCBI taxonomy): domain Bacteria; kingdom Bacillati; phylum Actinomycetota; class Actinomycetes; order Micromonosporales; family Micromonosporaceae; genus Micromonospora; species Micromonospora sp. AMSO12t. The sequence goes on along the minus strand of NZ_WAAS01000081.1, from coordinate 12,273 downwards.
CCCGGCGACTGGCACCGGGAGTACGCGCGGGTCCACCGGTACGCGTTCTCGGTGAGCTGGGAGTTCCCCGGCGGCGGCAGCCTCGACCTGCTCCTGGCCGGCCGGCACAATCCCGACTACGCGACCAGCGTGACCGGCCTGAACTGGGACAACTTCTACAACCGGCTCGGCGGCGCGCAGTTCTTCGACGCGCTGCGCGAGGACATGAAGCGGCACTACGACTACGCCCTGATCGACAGCCGCACCGGGATCAGCGACGTCGCCGAGATCTGCACCATCCACCTGCCCGACGTGCTGGTCGACTGCTTCACCCTCAGCGACCAGGGCATCGACGGCGCCGCGGCGGTGGCCGCCCGCGTCCGCGACTACGAGGGGCGTCGGGCGCGGCGGGTGCTGCCCGTGCCGATGCGGGTCGACGACGGGGAGAAGGGCAAGCGGGACGCCGGGCGGTCGCTGGCCATGCAGAAGTTCGCCGGCCTGCCGGGCGGCATGACCGACAGCGAGCGGCAGGCCTACTGGCTCACCGTCGAGGTGCCGTACCGCGCGTACTACGCCTACGAGGAGACGCTGGCGACCTTCGGCGACGAGCCGGGCGGGCGCACCACCCTGCTGTCCGCGTACGAGACGTTGACCAGCCACATCACCAACGGCAGGATCACCGGTCTGCCCCGGATGGACGACCAGTTGCGCCGCCGGACGGTGCAGCGCTTCGAACGCAAGCCGACGGTCGTGGACGAGCTGATCCTGCTGCGGCACGTGCCCGAGGACCAGGTGTGGGCGGAGTGGGCGCAGGCCGTGCTGAACTCCGCGGACCTGCGGGTGGTCACCGCTTCCCTGGACGGGCCGGCACCCGAGCAGACGGGCTCGGCCTTCCGCGAGGTCCGGCTGGTCTCCCGCGCCTACCTGGCGGCCTGGCGTGCCCGCTCCGGCACCGGTGGCGACCGGGCCGCGCCGAGCTGGCTGGCCGTGCACGTCGACGACACCCCGCCCGTGCCGGACGTCCCGGTCGGCAGTTGGACGGCCGTGCACGACCTCACCGCCGAGGACGCGGCGACCCACCTGCTGAAGCTGGTGGGACGCACGGTGGGCGCGGCCGGCCTGCGCCCGGCCCGCTTCCCCGGGGTGCGCGCGACGGTCTTCAACGCGCCGGCCCGCAACGCCCGCTTCACCGGGCGCGAGGACCTGCTGCGCCGGCTCCGTGAGGAGCTGAGGGCGTCGGGCGGCAGCGGCACCCCGGTCGCCCTGCGGGGCGGTCCCGGTCTCGGCAAGACGCAGCTCGCCATCGAGTACGCCCACCGGTTCCGGGGCGCGTACGACATCATCTGGTGGGTCGCCGCCGACCCGCCGCAGTTCGTCGACGTGCTCATGACGGAGCTCAGCGACGAGCTGGGCCTGCCGAGCCAGGCGACGATCCCGGAGACCAACCGCGCCCTGCGGCAGCGGCTGGGTCAGACCGAGCGCCGCCCCGACGGCAGCCCGCCGCCGCACTGGCTGCTGATCTTCGACAACGCCGACCAGTACGAGGACGTCCGGCCCTACCTGCCGCAGGGCAACGGACACGTGCTGGTCACCACCCGCAACCCGGACTGGGGTGACCTGGCGCGGGCGGTGGACGTCGACGAGTTCGCGCGGGCGGAGAGCGTGGCGCACCTGCGCGCCCGCCTCGGCGAGCACCTGATGAGCGTCGCCGAGGCCGAGCGGGTCGCCGAGGCCGTGGAGAACGTGCCGATCTTCGTCGCGACGGTCGGGGCGTGGTTGGCCGACACCCGCACACCGGTCGAGGACTACCTGGCCGGGCTGCGCCGCACCGGCCTGGAGACGGAGGTCTGGGACCTCCCGCTCCAGCGGCTGCGGGAGGGTTCCCCGGGGGCGTACCGTCTCCTTCAACTCGCGTCGGTGCTCGCCCCGGAGATCTCCCTCGACCTGCTCTACAGCGACCGGGTGGCGCGGGTCATCGCCCCGCACGACCCGGTCGTCGCCGCGCGGGTCGCCGACCGGGTCTCCGAGCGTGACATCGCGGCGACGCTGGTGCAGCGGATGAACAAGCTCGCGCTCATCAAGCTGGACCCGCACGCCCACCGCGTGCAGGTGCACCGGCTGTTGCAGACCGCGCTGCGCGCCCGGATGACCGACGACGAGTTGGTCACGGCCAAGCACGAGGTGCACCAGATCCTCGCCGGGTCGCGACCGCCGGGTGAGGTGGAGGACCCGGCGAACCGGCAACGGTTCCGGATGCTCTGGCCGCACCTCGACGGCTCCGACGCGATCTCCTGCCGGGACGACGACGTCCGGCAACTGGTCATCGACCGGGTCCGCTACATCTACGTCAGCGGCGGGTACGAGCAGGGCGAGCGGTACGCGCGGGAGACCGAGGCCGTGTGGTCGGCGCTGCTGGCGGAGTTGCCGCCGGACGGAACGGAGCACCGCAAGCTGCGCGTCCAACTGCTGCACCTTCGGTTCAACTGGGCGAACGTGCTGCGCAGCCTCGGGCGGTTCGACGAGGCCCTCCGGCTGGACGAGGACACCCTGCACCAGCAGGAGGAGCTGATCGGCGACAGCCACCCGCACACGCTGATGACCGCCGGTGGTTACGGGGCGGACCTGCGCACCCTGGGCCGCTACCGGGAGGCCCTGGAGCGCAGCTCGCGGACGTACGCCGCATCGGTCGAGGTGTTCGGCGAGGATCACCGGCGGACCCTGACCGCGGCGAACAACCTGGCCGTGTCGTACCGGCTGATGGGCATGTTCGACCGGGCGCTCGAGGGTGACCAGGCGACCAACCGGCGACAGCGGGTCGTCCTCGGGCCGGAGCACCCGAACACCCTGGTGTCGGCCAACAACCTCGCCCGCGACCTGCGGGAGACCGGCGACTACGAGGGTTCCGTGGCGCTGCTACGGGAGGTGGTGACCGGCTACCGGAACCTCTTCGGCGAGCAGTCCCGTGACCTGCTCACCGCGCAGGCCAACCTGGCCGTGTCGTTGCGCAGCACCGGGGAGATCGCCGAGGCGGCCCAGTTGCTCGACGAGACCTACCAGCGGCTGCTGGCCACCCTCGGGCCGACCAGCCCGGACACCCTGTTCAGCCGGCTCAGCCGCACGGCCAACCTGATGTTGCAGGGGCAGAACACGCAGGCCCTGGCGGAGCTGGTCGAGGTGGAGCAGCAGTTCGTCCAGGCGTTCGGCGCCGACCACCCGTACTCGCTGGTCTGCCGGGTCAACCTGGGCGTGGCCCAGTGGGACGCCGGCGACACGGGCACCAGCCTGTCGATCACCGAGGCGGCCGCGGCGGCGATGCTCGCCGCACTCGGCGACCGGCACCCGTTCACCATGGCGGCGGCCAACAACCTCGCGGTCTTCACCATCCTCACCGGGGAGCAGGAGCGGGGACGCGACCGGCTGCTGGCCGTGGTGGAGCAGCTCGCGGAGGTGCTCGGGCCCGAGCACCCCGACACGTTGCGGGCCCGGGGCAACCTGGAGACCGTCAACCAGGCGTTGTCGGGCGGCCGGGTGAGCATCGGGCGGATGCGGATCGCCGACCGGCTCGCCAACCGGGTCGGGCAGCACCACCCCAGTGTCGTGGTGCTCCGCGACGGGCGGTACGTGCGGCGGGTGCTCGACCCGCACCCCTACTGACCGGGCCGCGCGCCGATCAGCAGGTCGGCGCTCAGCGCGGGGTCGGGGTCGACGAGCCAGCGCAGGATGCGCGGCAACTCCTCAACCGCGTCGAAGTGCGCCGCCCCGGGCCGGACCTCCATCTCGGCGCCGGGTATCTGCGCGGCCAGCCAGCGGCCGTGGCTGACCGGGGCGAAGTTGTCGTCGGCGCCGTGCCACAGCCGGACCGGCGTCGCCGCGGTGTCGATCGCCGACAGGTCGAACGCCCAGGGGCGGCGGAACGCCAGCACGTCGTCGATCCACCCGTACGGCCCGGAGCGGAGCGCCTCCGCGTAGGTGTCGGTGATGAGCCGGCGCAGCGCCGGATCGTTGACCGCCCGCCGGTCCGCCGCGCTCATCTCCGTCCTCAGGTCCGCGAGGAGCAGCCGTGGGTCCGCGGCGGCCCGCTCGGCACGCTGGCGGATCTCCTCCACCACGGCGGCGGTGTCGGGGCTGCCGGCGCCGAACCCGCGCACGTTGCCGGTGTTCATGCCGCCGACCCAGTCCAACTCGATGGCGTTCCACGGGGCGAGACTGACCAGCACCGCCACCCGGGTCACCCTGCCGCGCAGGCGGGCATCGGCCGCGCAGGCGAGGGCGTGCGGGCCGCCGCCGGAGCGTCCGACGACCGCGAACTCCCGCACGCCCAGGTGGTCGGCGATCGCCTCGACGTCGCGGGCGGCGTCGGCGACGTCGCGGTTCTCCCGTCGGTCGGAGTCGCCGTAGCCGGGCCGGTCGTAGGCGATCAGCCGGACACCCATGCGGTAGAGGACGATGCCGCGCGGCTTGGGGCCACGTCGGCTGCCGGGCGTGCCGTGGAGCAGGAAGACGGGGAAGCCGTCGGGCGCGCCGGTCACCTCGTACGCCACGCGTCTGCTGTCCTCGCGTTCGGCGAAGTCGGCCCCTGGCTCGCCGTCTCGGGTCACTCCGTCCTGCCCTTCGGTGCCGCTACCAGCCAATACTCGCAACCCGGCATCGAGTAGAGACGATGTCGGACGGCTCCACTCAACAATCGAGCCTAATGGTCGGGCCCGCCGCGCCGCTATGCCGAGCGGGAACAAGGGGCCGGATCTGTCGGAAACGACACCGCCGGTCTGCCGCCGCTGGAACTTCCGGCGGCCGCTTCGACCGGGGACGCCGGTGGCGGGGGTCGGACGGTCAGGCGGTCAGCGCGTCGAGGGCGTCGTCGAGCCGGGGCTTCCGGCCGTCGGCGAAGACGTCGAGGAACTCCTCGCCCGGCGGGGCCCAGAACCGGGTACGCGGCTCGTCCCGCCAGTCGCAGGTGATCTCGCAGCCCCACGAGTGCAGGTACGTCCGCTGGTCCGCCTGCCCGCGGTGGAACAGCGGGTCGCCGACGATCGGGAAGCCGAGCCACGCCAGGTGGACGCGGATCTGGTGACGCCGGCCGGTGACCGGCTTGAGCACCAGCAGCGTACGGTCGCCGCTCACCAGCGCCGTGGCGAAGTCGGTACGGGACTCGTAGGAGGGCTTGGACCGGTCGACGGCCGACTCCGGCAGCGCGAAGCGGCGGCGGTCGGCGTCGTAGCGGATGGCATCGCGCTCGCCCGCGATCCGGATGGTGCCCTTGCGGCCCGGCCGCAGCGGCAGGTCGATGGTGCCGGTCTCGGGCAGCCGCGCCCCCTCGACCCAGGCCAGATAGCGCTTGTCGGCGCCCCGGCTGGCGAACTGCCGGGTCAGCGAGGCGTGCGCCGACGGCGTCCTGGCCAGCAGCAGCAGCCCCGAGGTGACCTTGTCGATGCGGTGCACCCAGTGCACCGGCTCCCCGGCGGCGGCGGCCAGGTCGGTCAGGGACTCGGCGTGCCGCTCGCCCATCACGGAGATGCCCGGCGGCTTGTCGAGCACGAGCAGGTGGTCGTCCTCGTGGATGGGATCGCGCCGAAGTTCCGACCAACTGAAGGTGGTCATCATCGCCTCGGCTCTCGACTGTGCTGAGCTGCTCGGTGTCGCCGACGGCCGGCCCCGGGACATCGGTGACGCGCGGAGCGGGGTCGAGCCGGGCCAGGTGGGCCGGCACGGCGAAGGATACCAACCCGGCGACCGCCCGCCCCGACGTCGAGCGGCGTCGCGCCCCGGGGGCATCGCGCCCGCGCCCGCGCCCCGGGACCGTCGCGCCGGCCCTCGGCCCGTGCGGGTGACGGCCACGAGCCGCATGCCGGCGCACCGTGGGATCACCAAATCCGGGTCGACCACACCATCTCCGTACGTCGCCGCACGGAGCGGACCAATGGCGAGGCCAGCATTTTGAAAGAAATATGGCGGGTTGTCGGACTCTACCGTGAAAACGGCACATGGGGGTCGAGGCAGACCCGCGCGGAAAGCGCGGTCCGGACCTGGGAGGAATCCAACCGTGACCCAGTACGTGGAGGAGGCCGGCAGCCCGACGCGGCAGGCCGAAGAGTCTCGACCGCCGGCGAGAAGGGCGGGTGCCGGAGGATCGTCCGTACGGTGGTGGAGACGACCGTGGATCGTGCCACTGGTCGCGCTGAACGGGGCCTTCCTGCTGTTCGTCCTGCCGCCGTACCTCGGTCTCGACCCGAGCCAGTCACGGGTGGTGCTGAACGACGGCTTCGCGTCGCACTACGCCGTCCTGGTGGTGCACATCCTCTTCGGCACCATCGCGCTGGTGACGTTGTGCCTCCAGGCCTGGCCGTGGCTGCGCCTGCGGTACCCGAGGGTGCACCGGCTCAGCGGGCGGCTGTACGTCTTCGCCGGCGCCATCCCGTCCGCGCTGCTCGCGCTCGTCCTCATGCCGTTCGCCGCGGCGCCGAACGGGCTGCTCGGCAGCGCGCTGGCCTCCGTGGGATGGATCGCCACGACGGTGCTCGGATTCCGCGCGGCCCGTCAGCGCCGCTACGCCGAGCACCGGAAGTGGATGGTCTACAGCTTCGCCTTCGCCCTGCAGACCATGTGGGGACGGGTGATCTTCCTGTTCAGCGCGCTGACCGGGCTGTCCATGAACCCGGTCGTCGCCGCCGAGGCGGGCGGGTGGCTCAGCGTGCTGGTGAACCTCGCCATCGCCTACTGGTGGCTGCACCGCACCCCCCGCCCGGCACGCCTCGGCGCTCAGCTGACACCCCCGGCCGGCGTGCTCAGTCGAACCGCCACCGGGTCGCGCTGAAGCCGGAACCCTTGTCCATGCCGATGACCTTGGCCGGGGTCACCTCGTACACGAGGTACGGCGATGGACCGATCCCGTCGCCGTCGATCCCACCGTCGACCGGAGTCACCTCCCAGCCGTACTTCTCCCCGTACGCCTCGGCGACGCGCTTGAGCGTCGCCGAGTCGCTGACCCGGGACGCCGTGCCCTCGATCGAGAGGTCCAGCTCCGGACTGGCGACGGTGAGGACGCAGTGCGGGTTGGTGGCCAGGTTGTCGACCTTGTGGGCGGTCTCGCTGGAGCAGAAGTACATGCTCTGGTCGAGCCACATGGCCAGCAGCGGCACGGCGTGCGGCCGGCCGTCCGGCCGGACCGTGCACAGGAAGAACTCTCCCGCCTCCGTCAGCCGCTCACGCGCCTGCGACCAGGGCATCGGCTTGGAGCCTTCGCTGGCAAAGGACGGTTCCGCGACCGGCTCACGGTTCACCATGGGTTCCCCTTCGAACGACGACATCGTGACTGAAGCAGCACGGAGAGTATCTCAGTGTGGCGGCGTCCGCGAGCGGACGGACACCGCCGCCGCGGAGTGTCGGAGGGACGCGCCCCTCCGACCGTCCCGCGCTCCCGCATTCCACAGGGGACGAATTCGCTTGACCTCAACCGCGCTGCAGGTCCTAGGTTCGCGGCATGAGCATGGAAGTCACCGCGTGGATGTCCCTGCACCACGCGATGCATCAGCGTGACCAGCGGCCCTTCTCCAAGGCGACCCTGAGGCGGATCGGCGGCTTCGCCCGCCCGCACCGCCGCCTGCTCGCGTGGTTCCTGGCGGGCAGCGTCGTGGCCGCGGTGCTGACCGTCGCCGCGCCGGTGCTGGCCGGGCGGGTGGTCGACGCGATCGTCTCCGGCACCGATACGGCGACGGTGGTGCGGCTGGCCGTGGCGATCGCCCTGATCGCGCTCGCCGAGGCCGGGCTGGGGCTGCTCACCCGCTACCAGTCGGCGCGGATCGGCGAGGGCCTGATCCTCGACCTGCGGACCGCCGTCTTCGACCACGTGCAGCGGATGCCCGTCGCGTTCTTCACCCGGACCCGCACCGGCGCCCTGGTCTCGCGCCTCAACAACGACGTGATCGGGGCGCAGCAGGCGTTCAGCGACACGCTCTCGGGCGTGGTCGGCAACGCCGTGACGCTGCTGCTGACGCTCGCGGTGATGCTGACCTTCTCCTGGCAGATCACCCTGCTGGCGCTGGTGCTGCTGCCGATCTTCGTGCTGCCCGCGCGGCGGATGGGCCGGAAGCTCGCCCGGCTCGAACGGGAGGCGGCCGACCTGAACGCGGCGATGAGCACCCGGATGACCGAGAAGTTCTCGGCGCCCGGCGCCACCCTGGTGAAGCTCTACGGGCGGCCGGCGGAGGAGTCCGCCGAGTTCGCCGCCCGCGCCCGGCGCGTGCGCGACATCGGCGTGCGTACCGCCATGTTGCAGACCGTCTTCATCACGGCCCTCACGGTGGTCGGTTCCCTCGCGCTGGCCCTGGTGTACGGCCTGGGCGGCGTGTACGCCATCGGCGGGCAGCTCGACGCCGGCGCGGTCGTCGCGCTCGCCCTGCTGCTGTCGCGCCTGTACGCGCCGCTGACCTCGCTCGCCAGCGCGCGGGTGGAGATCATGAGCGCGCTGGTCAGCTTCGAGCGGGTCTTCGAGATCCTGGACCTCAAGCCGATGATCGAGGACAAGCCGGACGCCCGGCCGCTGCCCGACGGACCGGTGGCGGTGGAGTTCGACGACGTCCGCTTCGGGTACCCGTCGGCCGACAAGGTCTCCCTGGCCTCGCTCGAGGACGTGGCGAAGCTCGACACCCGCGGCGGCGAGGAGGTGCTGCACGGGATCTCGTTCCGCGCCGAGCCCGGACAGATGGTCGCCCTGGTCGGCTCGTCGGGCGCGGGCAAGTCCACCATCGCGCAACTGCTGCCGCGCCTGTACGACGTGGAGGACGGCGCCGTCCGGCTCGCCGGGCGCGACGTCCGCGACCTGACCGGCGACTCGGTAAGAGACGCCCTCGGGGTGGTCACCCAGGACGGTCACCTGCTGCACGACACGATCCGCGCCAACCTGCTCTATGCCCGACCGGACGCCAACGAGGACGACCTGTGGGACGTGCTGCGTCGCGCGCGGCTGGCCGACCTGATCCGCTCGCTGCCGGACGGCCTGGAGACGGTCGTGGGCGAGCGGGGATACCGCCTCTCCGGCGGCGAACGTCAGCGGCTCACCATCGCCCGGCTGCTGCTCTCCCGCCCGCGTGTGGTGATCCTCGACGAGGCCACCGCACACCTCGACTCGACGTCCGAGGCGGCGGTGCAGGCGGCGCTGGGTGAGGCGTTGACCGGGCGGACCAGCGTGGTCATCGCGCACCGGCTCTCCACGATCCGCTCCGCCGACCAGATCCTGGTGCTCGAACAGGGCCGGATCGTGGAACGCGGCCGGCACCCCGACCTGCTGGCCCGGGGCGGCCGGTACGCCGAGCTGTACCGCACCCAGTTCGACCAACCGGTGCCGGCCTGACGTGTCCCCCGTGGTCGCGCGACCGGCCCCGCCCGGGTCTGGGTGTGCCGTCACCGGGCGGGGGCTGAGGCCGCCGCACCGCGTCGGGCCGCTCAGCGCCGGTCGCGCGACCGGCGGGTCGCCAGGATCCCGCCGACGATCGCCGCCACGGCCGGCAGGAGGCAGCAGATCGTCAGGACGAACACGTGCCACGGCTTGACAGCTCCCATGGCCGCGAGGATAGGCAGCGCGCGCCAGTGTCGTCACCCATGGTCACGCACCGTGGCGCCCCTGAGGTCCGGGCGCGAGCGCGGCGCGTGCCGGGGGCGATGAGCGAGCGCGCGGACGGGCCGCCGGGGTGCGTGTCGCGCCCCGACGGCCCGCCGTCAGTCGTCGTCAGCCGTTGTTGTCGATCAGGCTGGCGATCTGGTTGTAGATCAGGTGCGCCTTCGCGCCCTGGTTCGACGGGCAGCCGCCGAGGTGGTGCAGGGCGATCACCCGGTGGCTGGCGTTCAGCACCGGCGAGCCCGAGTTGCCGCCGGAGGTGTCGCAGCTGTAGCTGATGTTCGAGGCGTTGTAGTTCGCGTTCTTGACGGTGCAGTTCGCACCGTTCTGGGTGTCCTCGAAGATCGACAGTCGCTTCGGGCTGCCGTCGCCGTGCCCCGGGATGTACATCCGCGTGCCGGTGGTGGTGGCGGTCGTCGCCAGGTACAGCGTGCCGAAGCTCTGGATGCTGGTGAAGTTGTTCACCGAGTACAGGGCGTAGTCCAACTCACTGGAGCCGCCGCTGCTCACCTTGTAGAGGGTCGCCCCGCTCACCTTGGTGCCGGCGCCGGGGTTCGAGCCGCCGCAGGTGGCGCACTGGTAGTTGAACTGCATTTCGCTGCCGGTGACGGCGGCCTGCGTCGAGAAGCAGTGCTTGTTGGTCAGCATGCGGTTGGTGTTGCCGACCCGCCAGGTGGTGCACATACCGCCGCCGCTGATCAGCAGCCGCGCCACCGCCCTGCCGCGGGCGTACTCGGTGGGGTGGCTGTTCTGGTAGCAGACCACGTCGCGGCGGGCGTCGGTGCTGCACACGGACTGCGTGGAGAAGTTGTGCTGCGCGATCTCCGCGCGGTCGTAGCCGCGCCAGAACCGGTCGATGGTCGCGACGTTGCCACGGGAGGCGCGGCTGCTGTGCATCGTCACCACCGCGGTGTCGCCCTCCACCGACATCGCCCAGAAGCCCGGCTGTCCGTCGGTGGTGTAGTCCGCGCCGGTCGCCCGGTTCAGGTAGCGGTCGTACCGGTAGCTCTCCCGGCCGTCGGGGCTCGCCACGGTGACGTAGTCGCCGTGGGCCAGCCGCAGCGCGCTGAAGTGCACCTTGACGTACGACGCGCCGGGGTGCCGGATGACCTGCGTCCGGCCGTCGCCGGCGGAGGAGAGCGTGCCGGCGACGGTGCGGAGTTCACCGACCGTGGTGACGCCCTCGGCCGAGAACTGCTCCGATTCGGGTGCCCGTTCGGATTGCGGCGCGAGAGGTTGCACCGAGTACGCCTCGGCGGCGGGTGCCGACATCAGACTCAGCCCGAGTGTGCAGGCGCCCAGCGCGACCGCCGCCGTTCGTAGGCGGCGCATGGCATGTTTCATCGTCGCTCCTCCCGAGGAACCAGCACCCAGACGTGCTTGCAGCCTTCATACACGAATTGATGGAGGCATGTAAACATATCGATGTCTACCTACCGGCACGGTGTCGTCGGTCGCGCCGACGGGTTCCTGGCGGGGACCACCCGCACGCCACACTCCCCCGGTCGAGCCCGGCCACGGCCGGGCCGCACCGGACGGAACGCCGGCGTCACCGCTGCGGTGACGCCGGCGTCGTACCGTTCGTTACGGCGTGACGACCCTGCCGCCGAAGGTCACCACGAGGCGACCGTCGGACGCGAAGGACCAGCCCAGGGCGCCGGAGTACTGGGCGCACCGGGATCCGTTGCTGCCGGACCAGAACTGGTTCGAGCTGTCGGAGTTGCCGACGATCTTGTCGTTCGAGCCGCTGTCGCACGAGGTGTTGTTCCGGAACACCGAGGAGCCGCCGTCGAAGGTGAAGTTGCGCTCGGTGTTGCCGATGCTGGCGTTGTTCGACACCTGCATGCTGCCCAGATTGCGGTTGTAGGTGAAACCGTGCTTGCCGTTGTCGTAGGCGATGTTGCCCCGGACGATGTGGTTCACCCCGATGTCCTCGCCACCGAGCTTGTAGCCGTTGCGGTCGCCGGCCCCGGCCTGGCCACCGTTGCTCAGGGTGCCGTTGTTGTAGGCGAGAGAGGACTCGATGGTCACCGCGCCGATGGCCCCGGTGTCGCTCTTCGTGTAGAGGTCGTAGCCGTCGTCGATGTTGTTGTGGGCCACGGTGTAGCGGAAGACGTTGCCGGGGCCGACGGTGAGCTTCGGGGCGAAACCGTCGGCGTCCTCACCGTCGGAGTCGACGTTGTCGTGCGACACGGTGCTGACCACGAGGTTGTTGGACGGCCACTGGTCGCGGGGCGCGTTGGCCACCAGCCGCGAGAGCTGGAGCCCCGAGTCCCGGTTGTGGCGGGTCACCGTACGCTCGATGATGTTGTTGTTTCCGGCGAGCAGGATGCCGTTGTCTCCGGCCCGCTCGACGACGATGCCGCGGATGTGCCAGTACGATCCGCCCAACGCGAGGCCACGGTTCGCCGGGTCCTCACTCTGGGCCGAGAAGTTCAGGATCGGGGTCTCGCCCGGGTAGGCGAAGATGTTCTTGCGCGCGCTCGACGTGCCGTTGTTGCCCTGGCCGATGGTGATGGTCTGCGAGTAGCGGTAGGTGCCGCCGCGCAGGTAGATCGTGCCGCCGGCGGCGATCCGGGTGATCGCGGAGGTGAGCGTCGTCGGGTTCGCCTCCGTGCCGGACGCGCTGTCGGTGCCGGTCGGTGCCACGTACAGCGTGCCGCTCGACGGCGGCGGGGTGGTCG
>NZ_WAAS01000080.1:0-25844 GCF_008806585.1 Micromonospora sp. AMSO12t | reverse complement strand
CGCCCGCGCCCGGTCGCCGGACTCACCCAGGCGCAGATGGACAACGCCAAGATCATCGTCGACGTGGGCGCCGAGCTGAAGATGCCCCGCCGCGCCATGGTGGTGGCCGTGGCGACCGCGATGCAGGAGAGCCGGCTCTACAACCTCGCCAGCGACGTGCTTCCGGAGTCCAGCCGGTACCCGCACCAGGGCAGCGGCTCCGACCACGACTCCGTGGGCCTGTTCCAGCAGCGCCCGAGCAGCGGCTGGGGCACCGTACGCGAACTGATGCGCCCGTCGTACGCCGCGCGGGCCTTCTACGAGGCGCTGCGGGAGGTTCCGGGCTGGCAGCAGATGAGCGTGGCCGGCGCCGCCCAGGCCGTCCAGGTCTCGGCCTTCCCCGACGCGTACGCCCAGCACGAGGGCCTGGCCACCACGGTCGTCGCCGCGCTGACCTGACGGCGGCCGGCTGGCCACGCCGGTCCCTGGCCGGCGAGGGTCAGCGGATCCCGGCGCGGCCGCCCGGCGGCTCGCTGGACGCGTCCGCGCCGCCCCGGGCGGCGATCCTGGTCGCCGGCACCCCGCTGCCGGGCATCCCGGCCGCGGCGGTCGGAGTGTCCGCCGGGACCGGTTCGACGGTCAGCCCGTCGAGGATCCGGTCCACGCGGGCCTCGCGCCTGCGCCGGGCGTACAGCGCCTCCTCGAAGTCCCGGCGGGCCTGCACGGCCTCGGCGTAGACGCGCTCGCGCACCTGCCGGGCCTCCTCCCGGGCCGCGTCGAGCTCGACCCGCGCCCGGGTCAGCAGGTCGACCGCCTCGCGATCGGCGTCGTCGGCGCCGCGCCGGGCCGGGTCCGCGTCGCCGAGGTCCAGCCGTTCGAGCAGGCCGCGCAGCGCCGTCGCCTCGTCACGGATCTCGTCCCACTCGCGACCGGCCCTCGCGGCGCCCTCCGCCCGGGCGGCGAGCCGGGCCAGCCGGACGCCGATCTCGTCCAGGCAGGAATCGACCTGCCGCTGGTCGTAGCCGGTCTCCACGACGCAGAACCTCATACTGTCGCCCCCCAGGCAGCCGGTGGTTTCCTTCCCCACCCTGGATCCTCGGCGCTGGGGGCGGCAGCGGAGGGGCTTCGGGAAAAATGTTCACCATGCGGACGCCCGCAAGGCCGGGCGCGTCGCCGCGACCCGGCGGGGCCGACCGCCCGGGGGCGCCTCAGGAGCGCTTCGGGAGCACGACCACCCGGCCGAAGAACTCGTCGATCCGGCGCACCACGTCGTTGAAGTCGTCCAGGTCGATCGGCTTGGTGACGTAGGCGTTGGCCTGGAGCGTGTAGCTGCCCACGATGTCCGTGTCGGCGTTGGAGGTGGTCAGCACGACGATCGGGATCGTACGCAGGTCCTCGTCGCCCTTGACCTCGCCGAGCACCTGACGCCCGTCCATCCGGGGCATGTTCAGGTCGAGCAGGATGACGTCCGGCCGCCGGGCGTCGGTGTGCCGCCCCTCGCGGCGCAGGAACTCCATCGCCTCCTGGCCGTCGCTGACGACGTCGATGACCTTCTCGACGTCGGAGTCCGCGAGGGCCTCCTCGATCATCAACACGTCGCCCGGGTCGTCGTCCACCACCAGGATGCGAACCGGACTCGGGGTGTCTGCACCCATCACTACCTGCTTCGGGTCGGTGGAACGGAGAATCGCGAGGCGCTCTGTGCCGGCGGGGAAATCTAGCCCATCAGCCGGCGGACCGCGCGGTCGGGTCGGCCCTGCCGGACTCGTGTCTCAGCACCTCGGCCAGCCCTGTCACCTGGAGCACGCGGTCGACCCGGCCGGTGGCGCCGGTGACCCGCAGCCACCCGCCGTCGGCGGCGACCCGGTTGTCGCCCCGGACGAAGGCGGCGATCCCCGTGGAGTCGCAGAAGGTGAGCTCCGTCAGGTCCACCAGCAGGCGGCGCTCGCCAGCCTCGACCAGCCGGTCGATGGCCGCGTTGAGCTCGGGCGCGGTGCTCAGGTCGAGTTCGCCGGCCAACCGCAGGCGTGCCGCCCCGCCGTCGCGGTCGGCGTACGTGACCGTGAACGTCACCCCTGGACCCCCTCGCTTGACCGCAGGCGGATGCTTGCAGTGTGGCAAGTATAAGCAGGGGCACCCGACACGGCCGCACCGGCGCTCATCGCGCCCCGGAGTCACCCGCCCTGGCCAGGGACGACCGCGCCGCCCCGAGGAACCGCGCGGCCCGGGGAAAGTCGCGCAGGACCCGCCCGTAGTGTTCCAGAGTCGACCCCAGGGCGGGGGCCGGCACACCCCGACTGGTGAGGATCTCGACCAGCCAGTCGACGAACTCGGTGAACAGCGAGCCGTCGTCGACGTAGAGCGCGGCGGCCAGGAAGTCCACGATGTAGCCCAGGTCGCTGACGGTGGAGTCCAGCTGGCTGGGCGTGTAGTCACGCGTCCCCGGGTCGTGTTCCCGCAGGTCCGCCAGCGCGCCGTCGATCAGCTCGCCGCGCCGCTTGAGCAGGCTGGTGTACTCGTCGTCGGCCAGGTGGCTCAACTCCGCCGGCGGGACGCGACGCAGCGCGCGCTCGTCGGCGACCAGGTTCGCGGCGGTCGGGGCGTCCGGCGCCCAGGCGACGCCGAGCCGCCGGGCCCAGCGGCCGTCCGCGCCGAACCCCCGGCCCCCCACCACCACGGGGACGTCCACGCGCCGGCACGCCTCGATCATGCGGTGCGCGTGCGGCAGGCGCATCGGCAGCGCACAGGCCAACGCGACCGCGTGGGCGTCGTGCCGGTGCAGGTACGACACCAGGTGCGGGGCGGGGACGCTCGCGCCGAGGAAGGTGACCTGCCAGCCCCGCAGCCGCAGCACCTCGGCGACCAGCCGGGGCGGCAGGGCGTGCCACTCGCCGTCCATGCAGGCCACCACCACCCGGCCCCGCGTCGGGCGCGGGTTCGCGTACGCGGCCACCGCCGCCACCACCCGCTCGCTGATGTGCGTCGCGGCGTGCTCCTGGGCGACGCTCCACTCGTTGCGCGCCCACCGCTCCCCCACCTCGGCCTGTGCCGGGGCGACCAGGTCGAGCAGGACGCGCTCGGCGGGCACGCCGGCC
Source organism: Micromonospora sp. AMSO12t (assembly GCF_008806585.1). NCBI lineage: Bacteria > Bacillati > Actinomycetota > Actinomycetes > Micromonosporales > Micromonosporaceae > Micromonospora > Micromonospora sp. AMSO12t. The sequence goes on along the minus strand of NZ_WAAS01000080.1, from coordinate 22,770 downwards.
TCGAGCAGGCCGGTGGCCACCTCGATGGCCGCGTACTCGTCCGCCTCCTGGAGGCAGTCCAGGTATCCGGGCCAGACGCCTGCCGGGGTGGCGTCGGCGGTCGGGGCGGCGGTCACGGTCGGGTCCCCCTCGTCTCGGCGGTGCCGCTCGCGTCGGGCACCGCGTGCAGGTGCCTGGGCGTACGCCCGCCCGGACCGGTCGCGCGCAGCGCGAGCACGGCGATGTCGTCGTGGTCGCCGTGGGCCAACCAGTCGCAGGTCACCTGCTCGACGCGCTCGGCCAGAGCGGGCGCGGGCATCCGCTGGCAGCCGGTGACCGCGTGCACCAGCCGCTCCGTGCCGAACTGCTCGTTGCCGCGGCGGCCCCCGCGCGCCTCGGTCACCCCGTCGCTGTAGAGCAGGCAGGTCTCGCCCGGCTCCAGCCGGACGGTCACCTCCCCGATCCGGGGATCGGGCACCACGCCGACCAGCATGCCCGACAGCGGGACCGGCTCGACCTCGCCGGAGCCGCGCAGCACCAGCGGCGGCAGATGACCACCGCCGGCCAGGGTCAGGGTCAGGCCGCCCTCGCGGTGCGCGCGGACCACTCCCAGCACCATCGTCGCGAAACGCCCCTGCCCCTGCGCCTGGCTGGTCTCCAGCAGCGCGTCGTTGAGCAGCTTCAGCAGGCGCCCCGGCTGCGACTCGACCCGGTGCAGCGCCTGGAGGCACTGACGCAGCTGGCCGGTGAAGACCGCCGCCTCGACACCCTTGCCGGAGACGTCGCCCAGGAAGAACACGGAGCCGCCGTCGGCCAGCCGGTGCGAGCCGTAGAAGTCGCCACCGATGCGCAGCCCGGCCTGGGCCGGCCGGTAGGCGGTGCCCCACTGCACCCCGGTCGCCTCGGCCGGCTCCACCGGCACCAGGCTCGCCTGGAGCGTGTCGGCGACCTCGGCCTGGTCGCGGTAGAGCAGCGCCGTGGTCAGCGCGGCCCCCGCCCGGGCCGCGAAGGCACGGGCCAGGTCCACGTCGGCCTCGTCGTACCAGCGCTCGACGCGCCGCGCGACCAGCAGCACGCCGGCCGGGGCGTCGCGACCGGGCAGCGGCACCACCCGGACGCAGGCCTCCGCCGCGGTGAGCCCGGGCAGCCAGCCGGCCTCCGCGGCCTGCTCCGCCAGCCAGTCGAGGGTGTGCGGTTCCCCGCCGTCCAGCCCCTCGGTGATCGCCGCGGGCAGGTCGACGGCGGGCAGGATGCCGCTGTCCACCACCGGGGCGTCGTCGTCGCTGCGGGCGGCCCGCCACCAGCGCGCCCGACCGGAACGGGGTGCCAGCACCAGCACCGCCACCTCGGCCAGCGTCGGCACGGCGAGGCGGACCACCGCCGCGGCGGCCCGGTCCGGGTGCAGGGGATTGCCGAGCTTCTCGCCGACGACCGCCAGGAACGCCGAGCGGGCCCGCTCGGCGAGCAGGGCGTCGGCGCGGGTGACGCTCTCGGTGACGTCCTCGACGTACCAGCAGCAGCGGGCGGCCGACAGCGGCACCCGGCGCGCGCGCAGCCGGCGGCCGTGGTGGGTGAACTCGCCGTCGGCGGTCAGCCCGGCAAGGTTGGCCGCCGCGAGCAGCTCGCCCGGGGTGACCTCGGGCAGCAGCCGCTCGGCCACCGGGCTGACGTGCCGGACGACGCCTCGCGCGTCGCAGACGACGAGACCCTCGCGGAAGTGCTCGACGACCTCGGACCAGTCGGGTGCCGCGTGCTCCCGGTCGGCCGCCAGGGCGGGGAGCGCGGAGGCCGGGCGTGCCGGGGCGCCGGCGGACCACGCCGTCGCCCGTGCGGCACTCGGTGTGGGGACCCGCCCGTCGCCGGGATCTGAGTCCCGGACGTCCGCAGCAGTCACCGGCTGAGCCCCACTCCTTGTCGAAACCCGCACCACCGGGAGGCAGCACAGGTGGTCAGATCTCTCGCACCCACCCTACGCCCGTGTGCCGCGAACGCCACCCGACGCCCGTCGTGCGGCCGGCGCTCGGTGCCCGGCGGGACCTGCGACGCGTTGTTACGATCCCTGCATCCCCGCCCCTCGGCGGCCTGCGAAAGGGCGTGATCGTGCTGTCCCGTCGGAGCCAACCCGAGGCGACTCCGTTGAGCATGACCGTCGACCGGTCTGATCCCGCCGCACCGCTCGTCCGGGTCGGGGGCGACCTCGCCTACACCACCGCCGGGCCGCTGCGCGCCGAGGTCGACCGGATCCTCGCCGGCGCTCCGCCGGCCCTCGTCCTCGACTTCACCGACCTGCTCTTCATCGACAGCACCGGCCTGGGGGTGATCGTGCACGCGTGGCGCGAGGGGCAGCAGCGCGGCACCGCCCTCCGGCTGCGCGCCGTGCCCCGGTTCCTGGCGACGATCCTCGACCTGACCGGCGTCGCGGGCCTGCTCGCCCGGCCGCTCGGCGAGAGCCTGGCGGCGGCGGAGGACGCCGGCACCGCCTGACGCGCTCCGCCCGGCCCCCCGCTTTGCACCCGGGCCCGCGACTGGGAACATGGGCGCATGGCCGCTCAGCTGTTGACCATCGAGGTGACCCGGCTCGACGCCGGGCGCGCCCGGCTCCGGCTGTCCGGTGAGCTGGACTTCGACACCGCCCCGGAGCTCGTCGCCGCCACCGCCGAGCTGCGCCGGGACGGCTACCAGGAGCTCCTGTTCGACCTGAGCGCGGTCAGCCTGTGCGACTCGTCCGGGCTCAGCGCGTTCCTGACCGCCCATCACGACGGCACGGGCGCGGTCCGGCTCACCGGGGTCGGTTCCCAGCTCCAGCAGTTGCTCGACCGCACCGGCCTGACCGAGCTGCTCGCGGTGGAACACGGCACCGACGGCGCCACCCGCCGGGCGGGCTGAGGCCGGCCGGGCTCCGCGCGGGGCGAGGGGTGGCCCCCGACCCTGGGACCAGGGGCCGGGGGCCGGAGTGAGGCTCAGGGTGCGGTGAGTGGTTGCAGCCGGGGTCCGGTGGTCCGCCGCTGGCCCGTCGTCGGCGGCTCGGCGTCCTCCGGCGGCCCGGAATCGGGAGTCTGGAAGAGATAGCGGACGAACACCCCACCCGCCTCGTTGTCGTCCGCCCCGGGCCACTGCCCGATGCAGTCCACCCCGACCACCTCACGCCCCGAGCCGTCGCCCTCCTCCAGCAGCGCCCACAGGCTCACGGGGTAGCAGCGGGTGTCCTCGGGCGAGAGGCGCCAGCGGGCGTACCAGCCGGGTCGGGCGGGAACGATCTCGACGATCCTCTTCATCACGACCTGTCCTTCCGCGTTCTCGGAAGTTCTCCGGTCCGCTGCGATCGTCGGCTCCCGCCGGGTGACCGCCCCTCACCCCCGCCGGATGAAGCTGTCCCGCCGCCCATCCGGGCATCGCCGGCCCGGCCGTCGGCGTCCGTTTCGGTGCCGGCGCCGGCGGGAAGGCGACCGGCGGAAGCGAGGAAACACCAGCAGAAGCGAGGTGTCACCATGCGCAAGCAGATGGAGGGCGACAACCAACGTCGCCGCGCGCTGGCCCGCCAGGCCCGGGAGCGCGGCATGCAGGCCAGCGAGACGGGGGCCAGCCTGAGCGCCTCCAAGCAGCTCACCCACCTGGAGCAGGGCAAGCGCGCCGGTCCGCCGCCGGCCGGCAGCCGCCACAAGCCGGACAGCACGCGGGGCGGGCCGGCGCCGCCGGCGGCGGGCGTCCCGGAGTCCCCCCGCCCCCTGCCCGACCGGGGCTCGGGTGCGCCGGAGGGGACCCCGCTGGGCTACCACGCGCTGGTCGACGACGTCGTCCGCCGTACCGGTACCGACTTCCGGACCGCCAAGGTGGGCGTCGAGTCGACCGTGCTGGTCCTGGCCTTCGCCCTCGGCGAGGCGGAACGCCGGCGGCTGCTGGCAGCGGTGCCGACGAAGCTGCACGACGTCCTTCCCGTGGACGGCATCAGGCGACGCCCGGACCTGCCCGGCTTCCTGGCCGAGGTGGGCCGGATCAGCGGCCGTACCCCGGAGCAGGCCCGTTACCAGGCGGAGGCGACCGTGGCGGCGCTGGCCGACCACGACGGCGACCTGATCGAGTCGCTGCACGTGCCGGACGGCCTGCGTGACCTGCTGGAGCCGCCGTCCGTCGGTGGCGGGGTGGTCGGCGCGGTCAGCGCGACGCCCCCGCTGAGCGACACCGACCTGCGGGAGGCACTCGGCGCGCTGCCCTACTGGTCCGGCGACGGCGAGGCGCTGTCCCGCACGCTGGAGCTGCCGGCGGACAACCTGGACCGGGTGCTGGACCGGATCGACCGGCTGCGCCAGGAGACCGGTCGCGGCCCGCGCATCGGTCGCCCCGACCCGGGCACCGCCGTACTGACCGTACGGTCCCGGCAGGCCGGCGCGGTGACCGCGATGGACGTGGACCTCGCCCACGCCATCGACGACGCGATCGACGAGGCGGGCGCCGGGATGGCGACCGGCTGACCGGCGTACGGGCCGGCGGACGTCCACCCGCCGGCCCGCCCCGGCTCGGCTAGCCTGCCGGGGTGGACCCCTCCGACGCGCCCCGGCTGGAGCTGGTCGTCGACCCGGCCCGCCCCACCGGGCGTACGCTCCTCGCCGCCGGCGTGGAGCAGTCCTACGTGGACGTGGCCGATCCCCGGCACCTGCACTTCGAGTACGTACGGCGGATGGCCGCCGTGGCCGACCTGGCGGCGCCGCCCGGCCGGCCGCTGGCCGTGCTGCACCTGGGCGGCGGCGCGCTGACCCTGCCCCGCTACGTGGCCGCCACCCGGCCCGGCTCGCCGCAACTGGTCGTGGAACGCGATCCGGCCGTGGTCGACCTGGTGGCGCGGGAACTGCCCGCGCCACCCGTCGGCGTCGACGTGCGGGTGGCCGACGCCCGGGACGCGGTGACCCGGGCGCCCGCGGCCGGCTACGACCTGGTGCTCGCTGACATCTACCGGGCGGCGCGGATGCCCGCCCACGTGCGCAGCGTCGAGTTCGTCACCGAGGTGGCCCGGACGCTGCGCCCCGACGGCGTACTCCTGGTCAACGTGACCGACCTGCCGCCGCTGGTCTTCGCCCGGGTCCAGGCGGCCACCCTGCGGGCGGTCTTCGCCGACGTCTGCCTGGTCGCCGACCGCCGGATGCTGCGCGGGCGGCGGTACGGCAACCTGGTGTTCGCCGCCGCGCTGCGCCCCGGGCGGCTGCCGGTGGCCCGGCTGTCCGCCCGGGCCGCACGGGATCCGGTGCCCGGCGGGGTGCTGCACGGGGCGACCCTGGACGCGTTCGTCGCCGGCGCCCGTCCCGCCACGGACGCCGCCCTCGCCCCGCGCTGAGGCGACCCGCCCAGGGAGCGGAACCTGTCGGCGGTCGGCCGCGAGCGCACCGGGCGGCGGTCAGCGCGCCCGGACGGCCACCTCAGGCGAGGAGCTCTCCAGCGGCACGGCGTTGGCCGGGACCAGGCCGAGCTGCACGGCCGGGCGCGGCAGCGCGGCGTCGAGCATCCAGTCGGCGCCCACCCGGATCCGGTTGCCCGGCATCGCCAGCAGGTGGTAGCCGCGGGTGACCGCCTTGGCGGGCAGCCCGGACAGCGACACCTTCAACGGGTTCGCCGCCGCGTCCTTGCCGCCCAGGTCGACCACCCAGCCCAGGTCGTGGTGCTTGTACGGCCTGCGTCGCCCCTGCCCGTAGGAGGCGGCGATGTTGTGCGCGGCCAGCTTGCCCTGCCGCTGCGCGTGCTGCGCCGTCATGGTGCAGATCTGCCCCGGGCGGGCCAGGTCCGGCACGGCGGCCGCGTCGCCGCAGGCGTACACCTCCGGGAAGCCGGGGACGCTGAGGTACTCGTCGACGACCAGCCGGCCCCGCTCGGTGCGCAGTCCCAGCTCGGCGACGAACGGGTCGGGACGCACGCCGACGCACCAGACCAGGGTGCAGGTGGGCACGTAGTCGCCGTCGGTGAGCGTCACCCCGTCGGCGGTCGCCACAGCCACCGACGTGCCCATCCGCACGTCCACGCCCCGACGGCGCAGCACGCGGTCGGCGGTCTCCGACATCCGCTGGTCCAGCTCCGGCAGCACCCGGGGCGCGACGTCGAGCAGCATCCACTTCGGGCGGATCTTGAGTCGGGGGCGCTGGGAGACCAACTCGTCGGTGAAGAGTTGGCCGTGCGCGGCCACCTCGGTCCCGGTGTAGCCGGCGCCGACGACCACGAACGTGGCGCGCGCCTGCTGCTCGGCCGGGTCGTCGGTCTGCTCGGCCAGCTCGATCTGCCGGATCACGTGGTCGTGCAGGTAGAGGGCCTCGGGCAGGCCACGGAAGCCGTGGGCGTACTCGGTCACACCGGGGATCGGCAGCAGCTTGTTGACGCTGCCGACGGCCAGCACCAGCCGGTCGTACGCGATCCGGTTGCGGTCCCCCTCCGGCTGGGTGAAGCCGACCCAGCGGTTCTGGAGGTCCACGTGGTCGGCCTCGCCGATGAGCACCCGCACCCCGTCGAGCGTCCCGGTCAGCGGCACGGAGATCCGTCGGGGCTCGACCACGCCGGCGGCCACCTCGGGCAGCAGCGGCAGGTAGAGGAAGTAGTCGGTGGAGTTCAGCACCACGATCTCGGCCCGGCCCCGGGCCAGCCGGCTCAACGTCTTCGCCGCGTGGTAACCGGCGAACCCGGCCCCCACGATCACCACACGAGGTTTCGTCATTGCCGCCCCGTTCCCACCCCTGGGCGGGGCAAACGTGGCGGGTCGGACGACTCAGCACTCCGCCAGCCGGACGTGCCCGGTCTGCCCGACCGCCTCCACCTCCCAGCAGCGTCCGAACGCCCGCACCCGCTCGGCGGCGATCCGCCCGATCTCGTGCGGGATGTCGGGGTCGAGGACCAGCCGGCCATCCACCGGGTTCAGGTTGAGCATCGCCCGGACGAAGGCCAGCGGCGCGCCGGCCGCCCACGCCTGCGGGCTGCACGCGGTCGGGTACGGGATCGCGAAGAGCAGCCGCTCCCGGGGGAACCCGCTCATCGCCTCCGGCAGCCGGTGACCGAACTGCTCGGCCGCCTCGAGCAGGGCGAGGCTCACCCGGTTCGCCTCCGCCCGGTAGCCGTAGCGGGCCATGCCGAGCGCCGCCAGCGAGTTGTCGTGCGGCCAGACGGTGCCCAGGTGGTAGCCGAGGGCGTTGTAGAGCCGGTCGTCCCAGGAGAGCGTGCGGATCCCCCAACCGGAGAACATGTCCTCGCCCATCAGCTGCCGCACCACCGCGCCGGCCCGCTCCGGCGGCACGATCCCGCTCCACAGCAGGTGCCCCATGTTGGAGGTCTTCGAGTCGATCGGGTTCTTGTCGCCGTCCAACCCGACCGCGTAGAAGCCGCCCCGGGCGTCGATCCAGAAGTCGCGGTTGAAGCGCTCGTACAGCGCCTCGGCGTCGGCGCGCAGCCGGCGGGCCAGGTCGGGGTCGGCGAGCGGCCCGTCGGCCAGCTCGGCCAGGCGCAGCTTCGCGTCGTAGGTGTAGCCCTGCAGGTCGCTGGTGGCGATCGGCAGCACCGGGATGCGGCCGTCGGCGAAGCAGACGCCGTCCGGGGAGTCGCGCCAGCACTGGTTGCCCAGCCCTTCCGGGGAGCGCGTCGCGTACTCGACGTATCCGTCGTCGTCGCGGTCGCCGTACCGGTCGATCCAGTGCAGCGCGGCGAGCGCGTTGTCACGCAGGAAGCGCACGGTCTCGTCGTCGCCGGTCCACCGCCAGTACTCCGACAGCAGGACCAGCCAGAGCTGGGTGGCGTCGGCAGAGCCGTAGTACGGCCCGTACGGCTTCACTCCCGTCCTGGTCAGCTCGCCGCTGCGCACCTCGTGCAGGATCTTGCCGGGCTCCTCGTCGGTGAAGTCGTCGCACGTGTCGCCCTGCAACCGGGCCAGCGCGAGCAGCGCGCCCTTCGCCAGGGCCGGGCCCGCGACCAGCGTCTGGTACGCGGTGATGAGGGTGTCGCGGCCGAAGACGGAGAGGAACCAGGGCAGGCCGGCGCCGGGGAGCATGATGCGCTGCCCCTTGACCTCCAGGTCGAGGCGCAGCGCCGCCAGGTCGTCGCGGGTCTGCGCAAGCGTCCGCGCCAGCGCCTGGTTGTCGCTGCGCAGCACCGCCCGCCCGAGGGCCCAGCGGCGCACCGGGTCGTCGGCGCGGCGGTGGAACACGTCGGCGATGTCGCCCCGGACCGGCTCCACCACCCCCATTCCCGGTGGCAGCGGCACGTGCAGGTCGACGTACCACTCCTCCCGTCTGTGCAGGGTGATGTCCCAGACGAGGTCGTCGCCCTCGACGCGGTCCGCCGGCCGGGAGCAGCAGACCCGGGTCTCGGCGGCGAAATCTCCCCGGGCGTACGTGAAGCACAGTTCCGAGCCGTCCTGCGCGTGGCTGCGGGTGATCTCCGCGGAGCGGTCCCGAACCCCCGACTTGACCTCGAACAGGTCGGCGAAGTCGACGCCCACGGCCAGCCGCAGCTCCAACCGGACCGGTTCCGGCCGGAAGGACACCATCTCCACCCGCTCGTGGAAGCCGTCGCCGACGTACCGCAGCCGCCGCATGCCCAGGCTGTCCGGTGGCAGGCCGGACTGGGCCGGGTTGGTCAGCACGTACTGGGCCGAGTAGTGGTCGACGGTCTCGGCGCGCAGCACCAGCAGCTGCTCGCCGTTGACGGTGAGCACCCAGCCGCTGAGCAGCCGGGTGTCCAGGTGCACCAAACCGCCGATGCTGCCCGGCGGCACGTCCCCGCAGGGGTCGGAGTACATGAAGGTCGGGCCGCTGAGCACCGCGATGGAGTCCGGGCCCAGCTCGGGCGGCATGGCCCGCTGGTCGCCGCTCTGCCCGGCGGCGGCCCGCAGGCCGGGTGTGGGGTCGGCGGGGGTCGGACGAACGACAGCCATGCCTCCACCGTAGGAAGACCGCTACTGTCCGTCATCACCCGCTCCGGATGAACCGGCGCGGAACCGTTCACGGGGGGACGCCGTGCGGAACCACGGCCCTCGGCCGACGGGCCCCAGGCCGGGTGCCGACAGCGGCGGACTTACGACACGCGACTGTGCGGTTGCCGACAGTGACGGCCCCGGTCTCGGCGCACGCTGCTTGCCGACCCGACCGTCGTCATCAGGAGGAAAGATGCGACTCCGTTCGCTCGCCGCCGCCGCGCTGGCCGCCGTGCTGGCCGCCGGCGCACTCGCGCCGGCCGGCCCGGCCGTGGCGGCCACCGCCGACCTGTGGGGCTTCGCCTACGTCAAGGACCCGACCGTGCCGGCCTGGACGGTGCTCGACACCACCCGGCAGTGGGGCAGTTGGAAGACCGCCTTCCCCGCCGCCTGGGCGCAGGGGGGCAAGCTCGCCCCGGGCCGGTTCCAGGTGCGCTTCCCGCAGATCGGCGCCGGCGCCCGGGGGGTGCCGCACGTGACCCCGGTCAACCGCACCGGCCACTACTGCGAGGTCGTCCGCTGGTTCTCCTCCGGCCCCGACCAGATCGTCGACGTGCAGTGCCACAAGCCGGGCGGGGACCGCGACGACACCCCGTTCACCGTCCTGTGGACCACCAGCAGCGGCGTGCTGCCGCCGGGCACCGCCCACGCGTACGTCCAACAGGCCGGCGGCGCGCTCGTCCAGTCGTACAACTCGACGGGGGCGGCGAACGGCATCGGACCACTGGGCGTCGGCCAGTGGGCGGTGAAGCTGCCGGGCGTCGGGCTCGCCGGCGCGCTGGCCGGCGACGTGCAGGTCACCGCGGTCCAGCCGAACGCGGCACCGCGCCGCTGCAAGATCGGCAGCTGGTCCTTCTCAGGCGTCGACGTGGCCGCGAACGTGTCCTGCTTCGACCAGGCGGGCGCGCCGGCGGCCACCGACTTCGCCCTGTCCTACCACCGTCGGCGGCCGGTGATCGGCTCGCTCGCCCCGCCGTCGCGCTTCGGCTACCTGGGCACCGCGGTGGGCGGGCCGACCAACGACAACTCGGTGCTCGGCGTCGGCGCCAACACCGTCGCGGCGATCGCCCCGGCCGGCCGCTACCTGGCGAAGTTCCCGCAGCTCGGAGTCGCGGAGACGCACGTCCAGGTGGTGGCGCAGGGGGTCGGTTCGAACTACTGCCACCTGACCCAGCCCTGGTCGACCGCGCTCGACGTCGAGGTGGACGTGATCTGCTTCGACAACGCCGGGGTGGTCACCCCGCACCGGTTCCTGGCGACCTTCACCTCCCGCGTCTGACGCGACACGGCCGCCTCCCGCCGTCCGACGCGACCGCGGCCATCGCGCGTCCGACGCGACCACGGCGATCTTTCGCGTCGACGCGACCGTGGCCGAATGGGCCGCGCCGGATCACCCGGGGCGGGTGGGTTCACCTCACCCGCCCCGGCGGCACGGTGGTGCTCCACCGCCACCGAGCGACGGGAGGACAGCGCCATGAGCACACCGATGTCGAACGACCGGCGGCAGCCGATCTACCTGCGGCAGAGCGGTCGCCCGCAGCTCACGGCCCGGCAGCGCCGGCGCGTCGAGCACAAGCAGGGGCGGTTCGTGCGCCTCGACGGCCAGCGGCCCGAGGCACGCCGGCCCGGGCGCTGACCCGGGTGGCCGGTGGCGGTCGTGACGGGTCGCCACCGGCCTATTCGCCGGCGGGACACGGGGCGGTGATCGCCCACCGTTCGTGATCGCGCCACGCCCCGTCGATGAACAGGTAGTCCGGCGAGTAACCCTCCAGCCGGAAACCGAGCTTGCGGGCCACCCGGCGGGACGGCTCGTTGCCCGGCTGGATGTTCGCCTCCAATCGGTGCAGGCCGAGCGTGTCGAAGGCGTGCCGGACCACCAGGCCGATGCCGGCGGAGGCGTGTCCGGTTCCGCTGTGGGGCAGGAAGGCGGCGTAGCCGAGGTAGCCGCCGCGCAACGCGCCCATGAGGATCCCGCTGATGTTCACGTAGCCGGCGATCGCCCCGCTGTCCCGGTCGCAGATCAGGTACCCGGCGTGGTCCCGACGGCGGATCTTGCGCAGGTACGCGGCGTACCGCGCCGGGTCGTCGGGGGCGGCGAGCCAGGGATGGTGCAGGTCACGGCTGCGCCGGGCCGCCGCGACGAACTCGGCCTCGTCGGCCGGCCGGGGCCGACGGATGGCAGCCGGACCCGATGTACGCAGATACCTCACGGCAGACCACTGTCGCCGTGCGCGCCGCCCTTGTCCAGCGGGTCGCGGGCGCCCCGGCCCTCACGGACCGGCCTGCTGGTCCACCCCGTCGTCAACCCGCTCCAGCGTGTAGTGGATGGTCTGGGCGACGATCCAGCCCTCTTCGATGAGGAACGAGTCCGCCCCGTCGCAGACCCGTACGCCCTCGATCCGCGCCGTCCACTCCAGGAACGCCACCCGGCCCTCGACCATCCGGTTCGTGTACACGTAGCGGGCGCCGGGCAGCTCCTCCTCCAGCAGGCGCGCCAGCTCCCCGACGCCCGCGTGCCCCCGGAACACGCCGCGCCGTTCCAGGACCACGCACGACGGCGACACGTTGCGCGCCAGGTCCTCGGCGAAGCGGTGCTCGGCGGCCAGCCGCAGGTGGTCGTCGAACACCTCCGACGCCGACCGCGCCCGCAGGTCCTCGCCCACCGCCGGTCCCCCGTCCGATCCGGCCGCCGCTGCCGCGTCGCCCTCCCCCGCCGTCACAGCGGACCCGGGTACGGGTGCTCCGGCGGCATCGGCACCCGCAGGAAGGTGGCCCCGCGCAGGTCCAGCCAGGCGTGCCCGGGCGAGCGGACCAGCCGCAGCATCACCTCGGCGCAGTTCGGGCAGCGGCCGACGAGGCCGGGGGCGTGCGGGTAGACCCGCAGGCCGGCCAACGGGCCCAGCATGCGGCAGTGCTCGCACCGCCCGGCGGCGGTGCTCAGGTCGACGGCGAACAGCTCCCGCAGCGGGCCGTCGAGCATGTTGCCGTCCAGGTACGACGTGTCGGTCATCGGGCGTTCCTCCTCGACGCTCAGCCGGTGGGGCCGAACCGTTCGGTCTTGACCCGCCGGCTCTGGTGGCCGAGCCCGACGAGCAGGTCCGCCACCGTCTCCACGAAACCGGTCGGCCCGCAGACGTAGCAGAGCGGCTCCAACTCGGGCGGCCAGCCGTGGCTGTTCACGTCGGCCAGCCCGATCCGGTGCGGCTCGCCCCGCCAGTCCTGCGGCGCCTCGCGGGTGTACACGTACGCGACGTCCAGGCCCAGGTCGTCCCGGACCCTGCGGCGCAGCTCGTCGGCGTAGAACACGTCGGCCGGGGTGCGCACCGAGTAGAGCAGCCGGAACGGCACCCGGCTGCCGGCGGCGCGGCGGGCGCGCACCATCGCCATCAGCGGCACGACGCCCGATCCGCCGGCCACCAGCAGCACCGGGGCGGTCTCCTCCGGGCGCCAGACGAACCAGCCACCGACCGGGCCGCGCACCTCCACCGGGTCGCCCTCGGCGTAGACGTCGATCAGGTACGGCGACACCTCGCCGTCGGGCACCCGCTGCACGGTCAGCGTGATCCGGTCGGCCTCGGCCGGACCGGCCAGCGAGTACGACCGCGCCGCCTGGTAGCCGTCGGAGGCGGTCAGCCGCACGTCGACGTGCTGCCCGGGCAGGTGCCCCGGCCAGCCGGGCGCCTCCAGCACCAGTGTGTGCGCGGTGGGCGTCTCGACCCGGCGCTCGCACAGCCGGGCCACCCGCCAGCGCAGCGGGGCGGTCAATCGCCCTGGTACCGCTGCTCACGCCACGGGTCCCCGTAGTCGTGGTAGCCGGCGGTCTCCCAGAATCCGGGCTGGTCCTCCGTGGTGAGCCGGATGCCGCGCACCCACTTGGCGGATTTCCAGAAGTACAGGTGCGGCACGAGCAGCCGGGCCGGGCCGCCGTGCTCGGCCGGCAGCGGGCCGCCGTCGTAGCGGTGCGCGATCCAGGCCCGCCCGCCGCGCAGGTCGGCCAGCGGCAGGTTCGTGGTGTAGCCGCCGTACGAGTGGGCCTGCGCGTAGCGGGCGTCGGTGTCGATGCCCTCCAGCAGGGTGTCGAGGGAGACCCCCTGCCAGTCGGTGTCCCGCTTCGACCAGCGGGTGACGCAGTGGATGTCGACCGCCGGGGTCTCCTGCGGCAGCGCCATCAGCTCGTCCCAGCTCCAGCGGAACTCGGCGCCGGACTCGGTGGAGATGACGAACTCCCAGGTCTCCAGCGGCACCCTCGGCGTCGGGCCGGCGGAGAGCACCGGGAAGTCCTGCGTCAGGTACTGCCCCGGCGGCAGGGCCGGCTCCGCGGAGCGGGGCCGGCCCTGGAAGCCCGGTGACACGATTCCCACCCGTCAGTCGTACCACCCGGGGTGGGTGGCGAGGCGCGGTCGGCGGATCCGCACCGCGACGGGTGACGCCTCAGTTCCGTTCGACCACGATTTCCTTCTCGCCCCGGCCGGCCTTGCTGGTGGCCCGCAGGCTGGTGAGGGTGACGATCACCAGGACGCCGATGATGACGCCCAGGGAGGCGAGGGTCGGGATCTCCGGCACACCCTTCCAGATGCCGTGCGCCCAGTGCAGGCCGAGCTTGACGCCGATGAACGCCAGGATGATCGCCAGGCCGTAGCTGAGGTGCACCAGCCGGCTGAGCGCGGCGTGCAGCACGAAGTAGAGCGCCCGCAGCCCCAGCAGGGCGAACGCGTTGGTCGCGAAGACCAGGTACGGGTCCTCGGTGATGCCGTAGACGGCGGGCACCGAGTCGACGGCGAAGACGATGTCCGTGGCGAGCAGCGCCGTCACCACGAGGGCGAACGGGGTGAGCGTACGCCGGCCGGAGAGGCGCACGACCATCTTCGGGCCGTGGTAGTCCTCGGTGACCGGCATGAACTTGCGCAGCAGCCGCACCGAACGCATCTTGCTGATGTCGACTTCCTGCTCGTGCCCGGTGACGGCGTCGCGCAGCAGCTTCGCCGCCGTGAGCAGCAGGATGATCGCGAAGAGCAGGAAGGCGAAGTCCAGGGTCTGCAGAGCCGCCGCGCCGATGGCGATGAACACCGCGCGCAGCAGGAGCGCGCCGGTGATGCCGTAGAGCAGGGCCCGCTGGGCCAGCTCGGCCGGCACCGCGAACGCGGCCAGCAGCAGCATGAAGACGAACAGGTTGTCGACCGAGAGGGACTTCTCCACCAGGTAACCGGTGAGGTACTCCACGCCCTGGTTGGAGCCGAAGCGGGCCCAGATCCAGGCGCCGAAGGCCAGCGGCAGGGCGATGTAGAAGGCGGACCAGCCCAGCGCCTCCCGCATCGACACCTCGTGCGGCTTCCGGGTGACCAGGAAGTCCAGCACCAGCAGTGCGATCACGGCGGCGATGGTGACGCCCCACAGCGTGGGGGTGCCCACCGACTGGAGATCGGTGGCAGCAAGATATGGCAAATCGGACATGGAGCCTCCTCGAACACCCTGTCATGTTCGAGGTCTCCTTCACCCACTTTCGTGGGCAGCCACCCGAGGCGTGCTCCGGGCACGCCGTACTGACCGGGATGGCTCGTGGGAAGTACTCCCCTCGTCGCGACAAGGTTAGGGCAGGCCCGTGGGCTCGGCAAACGCGGCACGCCAGATCACGCGCGCAAGGCGTGATCTGGGGCCTCGAGGGGCTTTCGTCCCAGCTCAGCGGGCGGTGACGGCGGCGAGCACGGCCGCCACGTCGAGGTCGGCCATGCACGCCGGGCCGGCCGCGTCGAGCGGGCAGCGCGCGTCCCACCAGCAGGGCTGTTCGGTGATGGCGGTGGGGCGCCGGTACCCGCAGCCGGGCAGGCCCTGCAGGTCGGTGCCGCCCATCCCGTACCGCCGGGCGTCGGTGGGGCCGAACAGCGCCACCGTCGCGGCGCCGGTCGCGGCGGCGAGACGCACCGGCCCGGTGTCCGGCCCGACCACCACCCCGCCGCGCCGACCCACGGCCGCGAGCTGCCCGGCGAGGGTGGGCAGGTCGGCTCGGGGCAGCGGCACCCCGACCGGCGCGACGGGGTCGACTGGGCCGACGGTGAGCACCGGGTGTCCGCGCCGGGTCAGGGCGCGGGCCAGCCCCCGCCAGCGCCGGTCCGGCCAGCGCTTGACCGCCATCCCGGCGTCGGTGACGAGCACCACCGGCGGCGCGAGGGGCTCCCCCACCAGCCGGGCCACGGCCCGCTCCCCCGCGCGCCGGGCCTCGTCGCCCAGGTGGACCCGGGGCCGGGCCGCCCGGTCGGCCGCGCCGAGCAGCCCTTCGGCGCAGAGGATCTCCAGGTAGCGGTCGCCGACCGGCTGCTCCGGCGGCGGAGCGCGCCACAGGTTCGTCACGGCCCGCCCGGCGCCCGCCTCGAGCAGGTCGGGGATGCCGTCGTAGCGGGTGGTGGCGACCGCCAGGTCCGGCCGGCAGGCCGCGAGCGCCTCGACGACCGCCTCCCGCTCGGCGCCCGGCCGGCCGTGCCGGGGGGTGCGCACCTCCGCGACCGCCGGGTCGGCGCGCACCAGGTCCGCCCCGGGCTCGTGGGTGAGCAGCCGCAGCCGCGCGCCGGGATTGCGGCGGGCCAGGCCGTGCACCGCCGGCAGCAGCATCAGCAGGTCGCCGATCCCGCCGAGCAGGTCGACGACCAGGATGTCCGCGTACCGGTCAGACATCCGCGCGCCCCAGGGTCCGCGCGTAGAGGTCACGGTGCGCGGCGGCCACCCTCGGCCAGGAGTACGCGGCGGCGAAGGCCCGCCCGCGCTCGGCGAGCCGGCGGCGCAGCACCGG
Source organism: Micromonospora sp. AMSO12t (assembly GCF_008806585.1). Taxonomy (NCBI): domain Bacteria; kingdom Bacillati; phylum Actinomycetota; class Actinomycetes; order Micromonosporales; family Micromonosporaceae; genus Micromonospora; species Micromonospora sp. AMSO12t. The sequence goes on along the minus strand of NZ_WAAS01000080.1, from coordinate 7,078 downwards.
ATCGGCGAGCAGCCTGCCGACGGTACGCGCGATCGCGGCACTGTCCCGGCGCGCGCCGATCACCGCCACCGCGCCGCTGCGGTGCGGCCCGTCGTCGCCTGCGTCTGACTGCGTCACCGCGGTCGGCACGCCGTGCGCGAGCGCGGCGAGCAGGGCGCCGCTCTTCGTGCTCACCCCCGTGGTGAACGGCAGCACCGCCACGTCGGCGGCGTGCAGCGCGGCGGAGACCCGGTCGGCGGGCAGGTGCCCGGTGAACGTCACCGCGTCGACCACCCCGCATCGGTGGGCCAGCCCGGTCAGCTCGGCGCGGAACGCGCGCGCCTCCCGCTCGGGCAGCGCCTGCGAGGTGAACCCGCCGACCACCAGCAGCCGCAGGTCCGGATGGTCGCGACGCAGCTCCGGCAGCGCCTCGATCAGGTACCGCAGTCCCTTCACCGGGTGCACGAAACCGAAGAAGGCCAGCAGCGGCGCGCCCTCCGGCAGGCCCAGCTCCGCCCGCAGGCGCAGCCCCGCGGTGGACGCGCCGACGCGGTCGACGACGTTCGGCGCGATCGGGATGTGCGTGGCCCGCCGGCCGGTACGCGCGTGGACCACGTCGCCGTGGCCGGGATTCGTGACGATCACGGCCGCGCTGGCCGGCACCAGTCGGCCGGACTCCCGGTCCCAGCAGCGGGCCCGCTCCAGCGCCGACCAGAGCCGGGTCGGCAGCCAGCCGGGGCAGGCCCACCAGCCGTACTCGTGCAGGGTGGTGACCAGCGGCGCCCGCCGGGGCAGCCGCCACGGCAGCAGTCCAGGCTGACCCGAGAACCGGTACGCCGACGGGGCGAACTGCACGTGCACCACGTCGGGGGCCAGCTCGCGGACCCGGCGGGCGGCCCGGGCGGTGGCGGCCCGCCAGCGTTCCCGGTCGGCGTCGGGGCGCACCGGCACCGGGGTCACCTCGACACCGACGCCGTCGAGCGCCTCGACCAGGTGCGTCACGTAGTCGCTGACGCCGTCGGCGTCGGGCCGACCGGGACCGTGCAGCATGGCCACCCTGATCCGGTCGTCGACCACGCCACCTCCCGCTTCTCGGCGGGCGGGTTCCCGGCCCCTTACGACGCAAACGCGCCTCGCCTATGGTGTGCCGATGACCGAGGACGTCCCGGCCGGCCCGCTGGCCGGCGTACGGGTGATCGAGCTGGCCGGCATCGGTCCCGGCCCGTTCGCCGCGATGATGCTGGCCGACCTGGGCGCGGACGTGGTCCGGGTGGACCGGGCCACGGACGTCGACCCGGACGCCTTCGGCACCCCGCACCCGGACCTGCTCAACCGGGGACGCCGCTCGATCGGGGTCGACCTGAAGTCCCCCGGCGGGCGGGAGGTGGTGCTGGCCCTGGTCGCCGACGCCGACGCGCTCATCGAGGGGTTCCGCCCGGGGGTCACCGAGCGCCTCGGGGTTGGCCCGGCGGACTGCCTCGCGGCGAATCCCCGGCTGGTCTACGGCCGGATGACCGGCTGGGGACAGGACGGCCCGGCGGCGCCGTACGCGGGGCACGACATCGACTACCTCGCGTTGACGGGCGCCCTGCACGGGATCGGCCGGGCCGGCGAGCGCCCGGTGCCGCCGTTGAACCTGCTCGGCGACTTCGGCGGCGGCGGGATGATGCTCGCCCTCGGCCTGGTCTCCGCCCTGTACGCGGTGCGCGGCGGCGCGCGGGGCCAGGTGGTCGACGCGGCCATCGTCGACGGCGTGGCGGTGCTCAGCACCCAGATCCACGCGCTGCGCCGGCTCGGCATGTGGCAGGACGCGCGCGGGGTGAACCTGCTCGACGGCGGCGCTCCCTTCTACGACACCTACGAGTGCGCCGACGGCCGGCATCTGGCGGTCGGCGCACTGGAGCCACGGTTCTACGACGAGCTCGTCCGGCGCACCGGCTTCCCGCTGGCCCCGGACGAGGCGCTGGACCGCACCGACCCGGCGAACTGGCCGGCGCTGCGCCGGTCGTGGGCGCGGGTGTTCCGCACCCGGACCAGGGACGAGTGGACGGCGCTGCTGGGCTCCTCGGACGCCTGCGTGGCGCCGGTGCTGGACTGGCGGGAGGCGCCGGAGCACCCGCACCTGGCCGCGCGGGGCACCTTCGTCCAGCGGGACGGGGTCACCCAGCCGGCGCCGGCGCCCCGCTTCTCGGGCACTCCCACCGCGCTGCGCCGCCCCCCGCCCCAGCCGGGCGAGCACACCGACGAACTGCTGGCCGGGGCGGGCTTCGCCCCGGAGCGGGTCGCCGCCCTGCGCGCCGCCGGCGCCGTCGCCTGAGGCGGCGCACCACCGCGGCGGGCGGCACCGTGCGCCGGCAGCACCGGGTGGAAGTCCGGCCGGCGTCGCCGGGCGGGCGGCAGGGTCAGGGGCGACGCAGGGTGGCGCCCGGCGCCATCGCGGGCTCGACCATGTCCCGGAAGTCGCGCGGGAGCTGCATCACCACGTCGTCGAACTCGCCGCCGCTGATCGCCTCGCGCAGGGTGACGAAGACCGCCCGGGCGGCGTCGCGCGCCGCCGGCTCGGTCACCCCGGCCCGTACGGCGACGCGGGCGACGAACTCGGCCGCGCCGAACCGCTCCGCCGACTCGGTACCCGGCCTCGGCTTCAACACGAGCTGCAACGGCTTGGGCAGCTGGGCCGCCAGGTCCAGCACCTCCCCGCCGGTCAGCCGCTCGGCGAGGGTCTCCAGCGTCGCCCGGGTCAGCGTCACCGCCTGCTCCGAGGAGGTACGGGTGCGCTGGGCGACCTGGTCGACGAAGGTGTCGTAGTTCATCCGGGCTCCTTCAGGCTGCGTCGGGGCCTGCGCGTACCCGCCGGCGCGGCCGGGAAACGACGGGGATTTCCGCGCGGCGCGGCGCGTGACGGCCCGCCGGGCGGGTAACCGCCGCCGGTCGTGACCGGATCGATGCCCCGGAGGAGCCGACACCATGGCGAGTTACGCCGACGTGCTGCAGTACCTGTCGAGCCTGGACTACCCGGCCGAGAAGGACGACGTGGTACGCGAGGCCGAACGGGAGGGCGCCCCGCCGGACGTGCTGCGCGCGTTGCGGGCCCTGCCGCCGGTCGACTACGCCAACGGCAACGAGGTGGCCCGTTCCGCGGGCATCGAGGCGGCCCCGGAGGTGAGCTCCGCGCAGCGGGCGGCGCAGGCCCGGGACAAGCGGCACCAGCGTGTGTCGCAGCACCTGCGCGGCATCTGACCCTTGCTGTCGCGGGCCGACGACGCGCCCGGGCCGGGCACGTCCGAGCCGGGCACGTCCACGCCGGGCGCACCGGGCACGTCCACACTGGGCACGTCCAGGTCGAGCACGGTTGGGCCGGGCACGCCCGGGCCGGGCACGCCGGGCACGTCCACACTGGGCACGTTCGGGCCGGAGCATGGCGCCCGCGCCCAGCGGGCCCGTGCCGGTGACGGATGACGACGCGCGGGCCGGTCGGGCACACCCCGGCCGCGCTCCAGCTCACCGTGATGGGCGCGATCGGCCTGGTGGCCGGCGGGCTCACCGCGCTGGCCGTCACGCCGGCGCTGGCGCCGCTGGCCGGCTGGGACGCCGCGGCGTTGAGCTGGCTGGTGCTGGTCTGGCACCGGCTGTGGCCGATGGACGCGCGGGGGACGGCCCGACTGGCCGTGCACGAGGACCCGAACCGGGCGGCGCGTGACGCGCTGCTGCTCGCCGCCTGCCTGGCCAGCCTGCTGGCCGTCGGCGTCGTGGTGACCAGCGCGCACGGGGCGCCCGCCACGCCCGCCCGCGACGTCTACGGCGGGCTGGCCGTGCTGAGCGTACTGCTGTCCTGGCTGGTGGTGCACACGGTGTTCGCCGCCCGGTACGCGCGGATCTACTACACGGGGCCCGACGGTGGGATCGACTTCAACCAGTCGGAGCCGCCCCGCTACTCGGACTTCGCCTACCTGGCGTTCACCGTCGGAATGACCTTCCAGGTCTCCGACACAGCTCTGACCAGCAACGAGATGCGCCGGACGGTCCTGCGACACTCGATGGTGTCGTACCTGTTCGGGGCGTTCATCATCGCGGTCACGGTGAACCTGCTGGCCGGCCTGGCGAGATGAGCCGGCATCCGCGTGGAGTGGGCCGATGCCCGGCGGAGGGCGGGAGTTGCCGGACAGGCGGGCGCCCCCGTCGCGAACCGCGACCGGGGCGCCACACAGAACCTGTCCGGTGGCCGGTCGGGCCCGAACCGGGCCGCGACCACCAGGCGGTCGATGCACGCCCGAACCGGGCGGGCATCAGTGCCGCGACCATCATACGATGAAACATCACCCGTTCGGACGATTACGAAGGAAGTGTGGGCCAGCCCACCACCGCGTCAGGCGGCCAATTCCGCGTACCGCTTCTCCAGGTCCACCCGGGCCAACGCCCCGACCAGCCAGGCCAGGCGCTCGGACTCCCCGCTGCCGGCCAGGCCCGCCAGGTCGTCGGCGGAGCGGCCCAGCCCCAGCCGGCGGGCCGCGACGAGCGCCCTCCGGTCGGCCACCGGCGCCACCTCACGCCACAGCGCCTGGGCCTCGCGCAGGAACAGGTCGACCACCGTGGCGTCCACCCCGGGCAGTTCGGTGAGCAGTTCCCGCTCCCGGGCCGGGTCGTGGTGGGCCACCGCGCGCAGGCGGCGCAGGTCGCCCCGGTAGCGCTCCACCACGGCGCGCGCCAGATCGCCGAGCGTGTCAGCGAGCGCGTCGACGTCACCGCGCTGGCCGCTGTCGCGAAGCACGCGTACCCGGTCGCCGTGCAGGGACCGGGCCAGTCGGGCGGCACTGTCCCAGCCCGCGGCGGGCAGGGCGTGCGCGCTGTCCACGGCCCGCCGGAAGTCACCCCGGCGGGCCAGCAGCACGGCGAGACAGAGCACCTGGAACAGGCTCGACGGGTTGTTGACGACCCGGAAGCCGTACTGCTCGGCGAAGCCGCGCCCACTGCCGGCGAGCCGGCGTACCAGGCGTTTCCTGTCCTCGACACGGGTAGTGGATGTGGTCGGCATGCCGGCGACTACCCGCGCCGCGCCCGGCCACGCCTGCCTGCCTCAGCCGTGCAGCCCGCCCCGGCGCGCCCGTCAGGGTGAGCCGTTCCCGACCGGTACCCAGGTAGAGCAGCGCCCCCGGGGTCAACGGCACCCCGTCGACCTCGGCGGTGCCGGACATGGCCAGCAGCCCGTACTCGAAGTCGGGCCGCAGCGGCAGCGTGGCCGGCGCGGATCCGTGCAGCTCCACCTGGGCGCCCAGCAGCGGGGTGTACGTCAGGGCCGGGGACCGCTCGCCCGCGAGCTCGCCGACCAGCAGGGTGACGTCCAGTTCACCGTCGCGCCAGCGCGGCAGGTCGGCGTGGTGGGCGAAGTCGGCGGCCCCGGCGCGGGCCGGGTCCGGCAGCGCCACCCAGAGCTGCACACCGTGCATCAGCGGCGGATGCCGCTCGGGCGACCGCTCCGAATGCGCGATGCCGTGCCCCGAGGTCATCACGTTGAGCTGGCCGGGGCGGATCGGTTGGACGTTACCCAGGCTGTCGCGGTGCAGGATCTCCCCGTCGAGCAGCCAGGTCACGGTCTGCAGGCCGGTGTGCGGATGCGGCGGCACCTCCATGCCGGGCCGCTCGGCCACGTCGTCCGGGCCGAAGTGGTCCACGAAGCACCAGGCGCCGATCATCCGCCGCTGCCGCTGCGGTAGCAGCCGTCGAACGGTCGTGTAGCGCCCCAGCGGCACGTCGTGGCCCGGCAGCAGAACGCTGCCGGGATCGACGGTCGCCACGCCAGGTGGTCGGGTCTCCGCAGGCATCTTCTCGGTACGCTCCACCGCCCGACTGTACGCCCGGACAGGCCACGAACCCGTCGGCCTCCCCACCGCTCAGCCGGCTCCGACCTCCGGCTCGGTCGGGGCGCTTCCGGTTCGCGACGCCCGAAACTCCGGTGGGCGTCGCCCTGGCGAACTCGGGTGGGGCCCGGGGCTTCCGGTTGGCGTCGCCCGGCGAACTCCCCAGTGGGCGTCGCGTGGCGAACGCCGTGGTAGGCGATGTCCGGAACTCCGTGGGCGTCGCCTGGGCGAACTCCGGTGGGTGAGGCCCGGGGCTGGTGGGTGAGGCCCGAGGGCTCCGGCGGGCGCCGCCCGGCGGGCTCCGGCGGGTGAGGCCCGGCGGGCTCCGGCGGGTGAGGCCCGGGGGATCTGGCGGGTGAGGCCCGGGGGATCTGGGGACATGCGTCTGGCCGGCACCCCGGTTGGGGTGCCGGCCAGCGGCGATTCGGCTACTGCTGTCAGCTGTTCCAGTGCTCGGCCACCAGGTCAGCGGCCTGCTGCTCCCACTGGGCGTAGTGGTCCGGGTACGCCGACACCTGCACCGTCTGCGCGGCCTTCGTCAGCGGCATGTCCTGCCACCCGTCGACCTGCTTGAGGCCCTTCAGGAACGCGGTGGTGGAGTACTCGGGGTCGGTGATCTGCTCGACCGTGCCCCAACCCGAGGACGGGCGCTGCTGGAACAGGCCCTGCGAGTCGTGGTCGTTGCGGTCACCCAGATGACCCAGGTTCTCCAACTTCGACTCCTGCAGCGCGGTGGCGATCGACACCACCGCGGCGCGCTCGTCCATGCCGGCCTTCTTCGTCGCCGCGACGATCGCCTTCACGTTCGCCACCTGCTCGTCGGACAGGTCGATACGCGACTGCGCGCCCTGCACACCGTGCGGGATCAGCTTCGCCTTGTCGACCGACCGCTTGTCGGCCTGCACGGCCACCGCCACCGGCGTCGACTCCACCGACGGGACCGCCTGCGCGGTCGCAGGACCGGCGAACACGCCACCGGCGAACGCGAGACCAGCAACACCAAGAACGCTCTTACGAATGATCGTGTTCATCAGAAACGCTCCATTCGGGGGTTGGCACCCACACACCGAAAGGGGGATCGGCTTCACGCGGGCGCAAGCACCGTCGGCGCTCATACGAACTCACGGGGATCTCCAGCGAAACCTGGAGAGAATCTCCGACAGTCAGCCGGAGGAAAGATCAGATCGGCCGTGCCGGCCGGATGTCCGACCCGTGCGGGCCGGAGGGGGGCTGGCTGTCGTGCG
>NZ_WAAS01000079.1:0-25931 GCF_008806585.1 Micromonospora sp. AMSO12t | reverse complement strand
CCCATCCAACAACCCCGGCAAATCCACCAAACCACCCCACCGCAACGGCACCTCCAAACCCACCACCCGACCCAAACCCCACACCGCAGCACCCAACACGTCGGTCAGGGGCTCCGCGTCGTCCACGGAGACCGCCCCACGGGTGAGCCACCAGAGCCGCCCCTGGACCTCCGTCGTGGCCAGCGCCTGCGCCACCGCCAGCGCCTCGACCACGCCCGCTCCGGCCAGCGACAGCAGCGAGACAAGCCCGGCGACCGGCTTCCCGGCCTCCACCGCTCCGGCCAGTCGGCGCGCGATCTCGTCCCGGTCCAGCGCGTCCAGCACCACCGGCACCACCTCGGCGCCCCGCTCCGCCAGCCCGGCCAGCAGCGGGTGGTCCTCCTGGCCGGGAACCATCAGCACCAGCCAGGAGCCGGTCAGGTTCTCGTTCCCGGTCACGTCCTGGCGTCGCCACACCACGCGGTAGCGCCAGGAATCCACGGTCGACTGCTGCTGTGCGGCCCGCCGCCACTGCGCGAGCTTCGGCAGGACCGCGCTGAACGGTTCGTCCGCGCCGACGCCCAGCTCGCCGCCGACCAGGTCGGGGTCGCCGGACTCGACGGCCGCCCAGAACCGCCCGTCGAGAGCCTCGCCGTGCGCGTCCCGGCGGGCCACGGGCGCCGCCTCGGGCCAGTACCAGGTGTGGTCGAAGGCGTACGTGGGCAGGTCGACCGCGTGCGGCCGGGCGCCGGTCTGACCGTGGTAGGCAGCCCAGTCGACCGGCACACCCGCCACCCACAACTGCCCCAACGCCGCCGTCACCGCGGCGACCTCCGACTGGTCCCGCCGCGACGCCGGAACCCGCCGCACCCCCGCATCCGCGACGATCTCCGCCACCATCGCCGTCAACGTCGCATCCGGGCCGACCTCCAGGAAGGTGTCCACCCCCTGCGCCCGCAACGCCACCACACCATCGGCGAACCGCACCGGCTGCCGCACGTGCCGTACCCAGTAGCCGGGATCGGTGACCTCTGCGGCGTCCGCCACCGCGCCCGTCACGTTCGACACGATCGGCACCCGCGGCGACCGCCAGTCGAGCCCCGCCACCACCGACCGGAACTCGTCCAGCATCGGCTCCATCAACCGCGAGTGGAACGCGTGACTGACCGCGAGGTCCTTCGTCCGCCAACCCCGCTCACGACAGGCCGCCACCACCGACGCCACCTCGGCGGCAGCACCCGACACCACCACCGACGTGGGACCGTTGACCGCCGCCACGTCGACCGCCGCACCCGCAGCGTCGATGATCTCCCGCACCACGGTCTCGGGCGCGCCGACCGCCGCCATCACACCGCCGGCGGGCAGCGCCTGCATCAACCGGCCCCGCGCCGCCACCAGGACACACGCGTCCGCCAGGGACAACATCCCCGACACGTACGCCGCCGTCACCTCACCGATCGAGTGACCCGCCAGATAGTCCGCCCGCACACCCCACGACGAGAACAACTCCCACAACGCCACCTCGACCGCGAACAACCCCGCCTGCGCGAAGACGGTCTGATCCAAGAGGCCGGCGTCGGCCGAACCCGCCTCCGCGAACACCACCTCGCGCAGCGCACGCGGCAGGTGTGGATCGATCTCCGCGCACACCTCGTCGAAGGACGCCGCAAAGACCGGGAACGCGTCATACAGCTCCCGGCCCATGCCCACGCGCTGCGAGCCCTGACCCGTGAAGAGCACCGCCCGGCGGCCCGCCGACACCACACCAGAGACCCGGCCCTCGGCCACCGCCGACAGGCCGGCGACCAGCTCGTCCGCGCCCGAGCCCCACACCACCGCGCGATGCTCCAGGGCGGCCCGGGTCGTCGCCAACGACCACGACACGTCCACCGGCGACAGGCCACGATCGCGCACGAACGACGCCAACCGCCCCGCCTGACCCGCCAGGCCCCGCTCGGAGCGTCCCGACACCATCCACGGCACCGGCAACCCGACGGCTGCGGCAGACGCCGCGGCGGGCTCCGGCTCCGCCTGTTCGATGATCACGTGGGCGTTCGTGCCGGAGATGCCGAACGACGACACGGCCGCTCTGCGCGCGCGGCCCACACCCGGCCACTCACGCGCCTGCGTCACCAGCTCCACGGCGCCCGACGACCAGTCCACGTGCGACGAGGGCTCGTCCACGTGCAGCGTCGCCGGCACGGTCCCGTACCGCATGGCCATGATCATCTTGATGACGCCCGCCACCCCGGCGGCGGCCTGCGTGTGGCCGATGTTCGACTTCACCGACCCCAGCAGCAGCGCGTCCCGGTCGTCGCGGTCCTGCCCGTACGTGGCGAGCAGCGCCTGGGCCTCGATGGGGTCGCCCAGCGTCGTGCCCGTGCCGTGCGCCTCCACGACGTCGACGTCGGCGACGCCCAGCCGGGCGTTCGCGAGGGCCTGGCGGATCACCCGCTGCTGCGAGGGGCCGTTCGGCGCCGTCAACCCGTTCGACGCGCCGTCCTGGTTGACGGCCGTGCCCCGCACGACCGCGAGGACCCGGCGGCCGTCGCGCCGCGCGTCCGACAGCCGCTGCACCAGCAACACGCCGACGCCCTCGGACCAGCCCGTGCCGTCCGCCGCGTCCGAGAACGACTTGCACCGGCCGTCGGGGGCCATGCCCCGCTGCCGGGAGAAGTCGATGAACGTCTCCGGGGTCGCCATCACGGTGACGCCGCCGGCCAGCGCCAGGTCGCACTCGCCCGACCGCAGCGCCTGCACCGCCAGGTGCAACGCCACCAGCGACGACGAACACGCCGTGTCCACCGTCACCGCCGGCCCCTCGAAGCCGAACGAGTACGCCACCCGGCCCGACAACACGCTGCTGGCGGTGCCGACGCCGAGGTAGCCGTCGAGGGCCTCCGGAACGTCGGCCAGCCCGGCGGCGTGGTTGTGGTACATCATGCCGGCGAACACGCCGACGGGGCGGCCCCGCAGCGCGAGCGGGTCGATCCGGGCGTCCTCGATGGCCTCCCACGAGGTCTCCAGCAGCAGCCGCTGCTGCGGATCCATGGCGAGCGCCTCGTGCGGCGAGATCTTGAACAGGTCGGCGTCGAAGTCGCCGGCGTCGGCCAGGAAGCCGCCCTCGCGGGCGTAGCTGCTGCCCCGGCGCGCGCCGGACGGGTCGTACAGGTCGTCGACGTCCCAGCCCCGGTCGGCGGGGAAGCCGGTGATGCCGTCCCCACCGGCCACGAGGAGGTCCCACAACTGCTCGGGGCTGCGTACGCCGCCCGGGTAGCGGCAGCTCATGCCGACGATCGCGATCGGCTCGTCGAGCGCCGCGACGGCGGCGACCGGGGCCGGCGGCGCACCGGCGGCGGTCCCGGTCTCGGCGTCCAGGTGCTCGGCCAGGGCGAGCGGGGTCGGGTGGTCGAAGACCAGGGTCGCCGGCAGGCGCAGGCCGGTCACCGCGCCCAGCCGGTTGCGCAGCTCGACGGCGGTCAGCGAGTCGAAGCCCAGCTCGGTGAACGGGCGTCCGGCCTCGACGGCGGCGGCGTCGGCGTACCCCAGCACCGCCGCGACCTGGTCGAGGACGAGCCGCAGCAGGGCCGCGGCGCGCTCCTCGCGGTCGAGCCCGGCCAGCCGTTCGGTCAGGGCGGCGGTCTCCGCCGGGCCCGACCGGGCGGCGCGACGCCGGGGCGCGCGGACCAGGCCGCGCAGGACCGACGGCAGGGTGCCCGCCTCGGCCTGGGCGCGCAGCGCCGGGCCGTCCAGCGCCATCGGCACCGTCGTGGGCAGGCCGGTCAGCAGAGCGGCGTCGAAGAGCGCGAGGCCGTCCGCCTCGGGAAGCGGCCGTACGCCCGCGCGGGCCAGCCGGTCGGTGTCGGCCCGGTCGAGGCCGGCGGTCATGCCGCCGCCCGACTCGACCCACGGCCCCCAGGCCAGGGAGTGTGCGGGGAGGCCCGCGGCCCGCCGCCGGTGGGCGAGCGCGTCCAGGAAGGCGTTGGCCGCCGCGTAGTTGGCCTGGCCGGGGCTGCCGGTCACGCCGGCCGCCGACGAGTAGGTGACGAAGAGCGCGAGGCCGTGGGCGGCGGTCAGCTCGTGCAGGTGCGCGGCGGCGTCCACCTTCGGCCGGAGCACCTCGTCGAGGGACTCGGCGGTGAGCGAGGTCAGGGTGCGGTCGGCCAGCACGCCGGCGGTGTGCACCACGCCGGTCAGCGGGTGCGCCGGGTCGATCCGGTCGAGCAGCGCGGCGAGGGCGTCGGGGTCGGCGGCGTCGCACGCCTCGACCGTCGCGGTGGCCCCCAGGTCGGCGAGGTCGGCGAGCAGGTCGGCGGCGCCGGCCGCGGCGGGCCCGCGCCGGTTGGTCAGCACCAGGTGGCGGACCCCGTGCCGGGTGACCAGGTGGCGGGCGACGAGCGCGCCCAGGGCACCGGTGCCGCCGGTGACCAGCACCGTGCCGTCCGGGTCCAGCGCCGGCGCCGGCGCGTCGGGTTCCGGGGCGGCGACGAGCCGGGGCACCCGGACCACGCCGTCGCGCACCGCCGCCTGCGGCTCGTCGGCCGACAGCAGGCCGGCGAGGGCGGACGCGGAGCTCTCCTCCTCGTCGAGGTCGACGACGAGGAACCGGCCGGGGTGTTCGGCCTGGGCGGACCGGAGCAGGCCCCACACGGCGGCGCCGGCCAGGTCGGCGACGTCGGCGTCGTCGTCCACGGCGACGGCGCCGCTGGTGAGGACGACCAGCCGGGACCCGCCGGTGTGGCGCTCGGCGGCGAGCCAGCCCTGGAGCACGGCGAGGACCTCGGCGAGCAGGTCGTGGACCGGGCCGGGGCCGGTCGCGGCGGCGCCGGCCACCGGGTACAGCACGACGTCGGGCACCCCCGCGTCGCAGAGCGCGTCGAGGTCGGCGTGCCGGGCGGCGGTCACGCCGGGCGGCAGCGGCGCGGGGCGGTCGCCGAGCACCGCCCAGGTCGTGCCGTCGGGCGCGCCCACGCCGCCGGCGTGCCGGGGCCAGTCGAGGCGGAACAGCGAGCGACGCCACGGGGACCCGCCGGAGGTGAGTTCCCCGGCCGGCAGGGGCCGCAGCACCAGGGAGCCGACCCGGGCGACGGGTTCGCCGGCGGCGTCCGCGACCAGCATGGCCACCGTGTCCGCGCCGGTGGGGGTCAGCCGTACCCGCAGCGTGTCCGCGCCGTGGGCGGACAGCGTCACGTCCGACCAGGCGAACGGCAGCCGGGCCTCGCCGGGGTCGACGATGCCGAGCCCGACCGCCTGCACGGCGGCGTCGAGCAGCGCCGGGTGCAGCCCGTACGCGCCGGCCTCGTCGGCCGCCGGCTCGGGCAGCGCCACCTCGGCGTACACGTCGGTGCCGACCCGCCAGGCGGCGCGCAGCCCCTGGAAGGCGGGGCCGTACGCGAACCCGGCCCGCGCCGCCCGCCCGGTCAGCTCCGACACGTCCAGGGCGGTGGCGCCGGTCGGCGGCCAGTCCGCCAGCGTGGCGCCGCCGTCCTCGTGCGCCGGGGCGAGCAGGCCGGTGGCGTGCCGGACCCACAGGTCGTCGGTGCCGGAGCGGCGGGCGTGGACCGTCAACTGCCACGCCTCGCCGCCGGCACGCTCGGCGGCGACCTGCACGTCGACGCCGCCGGTCTCCGGCAGCACCAGCGGCGCCTGGAGGGTCAGCTCGGCGAGCCGGTCGGCGCCGACCTCCGCGCCGGCGCGCAGCGCCAGCTCCACGAAGCCGGTTCCGGGGAAGAGCACCACGTCGCGTACGGCGTGCTCGGCCAGCCAGGGCTGGCTCTCCACCGACAGCCGGCCGGTGAGCGTCACCTCGTCGCCGTCGGCCGAGCGGAACACCGCGCCGAGCAGCGGGTGGCCGGTCGGGGTCAGTCCGGCGGCGGTCACGTCGGCGGCCTGCGGCAGGGGCAGCAGCCAGTAGCGCTCGCGCTGGAACGCGTACGTCGGCAGGTCGACCGGCACGGGCGGGCCGTCGAACAGGGCCGCCCAGTCCACCGGCACGCCCCGGGCCCAGACGGTGGCGGCGGCGGCCAACGCGGTCGCCGCCTCGTCGTGGTCGGCGCGCAGCATCGGGGCGCACACCGCCTGGTCCGCGCCGACGATCTCCTGGGTCAGCGCGGAGAGCACCCCGCCCGGCCCCACCTCGACGTACGCGCCCACCCCGAGTTCGCGCAGGGTGGCCACGGCCGCCTCGAAGCGGACCGTGTCGCGGACGTTGCGCAGCCAGTACGCCGGGGAGCGCACCTCGTCGGGGTCGAGCACCTCGCCCGTCACGGTGGAGACCACGGGGATCCGGGGCGCGGCGAAGGTCAGCTGCCCGAGCACGTCGCCGAACGCGTCGAGCATCGGGTCCATGCGCGCGGAGTGGAACGCGTGGCTGACCCGCAGCCGCCTGGTGTTGCGGCCGAGGGCCGCGAAGTGTGCGGCGACCGCCAGCACGGCGTCCTCGTCGCCGGAGACGACGACGGACTCCGGGCCGTTGACGGCGGCCAGGCCGGCGCCGGCCGCCTCGCCGGCGGTGTCCAGGTGCGCGTGCACCTCCGCCTCGGTGGCGCGGACCGACACCATCGCCCCGCCGGTGGGCAGGGCCTGCATCAGGGTGCCCCGGGCGGCGACCAGGCGCGCGGCGTCGGGCAGCGACAGCACGCCGGCGACGTGCGCGGCGGCCACCTCGCCGACCGAGTGGCCGGCCACGAAGTCCGGCACGACGCCCCAGGACTCGACGAGCCGGTAGGCCGCCACCTCGACGGCGAACAGCGCCGCCTGGGCGTAGCCGGTGCGGTCGAGCACCTCGGCGGGACCGTCGAGCACGGCGCGCAGGGGGCGGTCGAGGTGCCTGTCCAGTTCGACGCAGGCGGCGTCGAAGGCCGCGGCGAAGACCGGGAACGCCGCGTACAACTGTCGGCCCATGCCGACGCGCTGGGCGCCCTGCCCGGTGCAGAGCACGGCGACGCGGGTGGGGCTGGCGACCCCGCGCCGCACGGACGCCGCCGGGACGCCGTCGGCGAGCGCGCCGAGCCCGGCGACCAGCTCGTCCCGGTCGGCCCCGAGCAGCACCGCCCGGTGTTCCAGGACGGACCGGCCGGCGGCCAGGGCCCGGCCCACGGCGGCCGGCGCGGCGTCGGGGTGCTCGGCGAGCCAGGAGCGCAGCCGGTCGGCCTGGGCGCCGAGCGCGGCGGCGCTGCGCGCGGAGACGACCCACGGCAGCGGGTCGGGTCCGGCAACGGCGTCGGTGCCGGCGGCCGGCTGCGGGGCGGGCGGGGCGGCCTCGACGATGACGTGGGCGTTGGTGCCGCTGACGCCGAAGGAGGAGACGCCGGCCCGCAGGGGCCGGGAGCCGCGCGGCCACGGGCGCGGCTCGCGGAGCAGGCTCACCGCCCCGGCCGACCAGTCGACGTGCGGGGACGGCTCGTCGACGTGCAGGGTCCGCGGCAGGACGCCGTGGCGCATCGCCATGACCATCTTGATCACGCCGGCGACGCCGGCCGCGGCCTGGGTGTGCCCGAGGTTGGACTTGATCGAGCCGAGCCAGAGGGGCTGGTCCTCGGCCCGGTCCCGGCCGTACGTGGCGAGCAGCGCCTGCGCCTCGATGGGGTCGCCGAGGCGGGTGCCGGTGCCGTGGGCCTCCACCGCGTCCACGTCGGCCGGGGAGAGTCGGGCGTTCGCGAGGGCCTGGCGGATCACCCGCTGCTGGGACGGGCCGTGCGGCGCGGTGAGGCCGTTGGAGGCGCCGTCCTGGTTGACGGCCGTGCCACGGACGACGGCGAGCACCGGGTGGCCGTTGCGCTGGGCGTCGGAGAGCCGTTCCAGCAGCAGCAGGCCGGCGCCCTCGCTCCAGCCGGTGCCGTCGGCGGCGGCGGCGAAGGACTTGCAGCGCCCGTCCGGGGACAGGCCGCGCTGGCGGCTGAAGCCGACGAACGTGTCGGGGCTGGACATGACGGTGACACCGCCGGCCAGCGCGAGCGTGCACTCGCCGGAGCGCAGGGCCTGCACGGCGAGGTGCATCGCCACCAGCGAGGACGAGCAGGCGGTGTCGACGGTCACCGCCGGGCCCTCGAACCCGAAGGTGTACGCGATGCGGCCGGAGACGACGCTGCCGTGGTTGCCGGTGCCGACGAACGCCTCGACCTCCTCCGGCACGCCGTTCAGCCGGGAGACGTAGTCGTGGTACATGACGCCGGTGAAGACGCCGGTGCGGCTGCCCTTGAGCGAGTCGGCGGCGATGCCGGCCCGCTCGACCGCCTCCCAGGCGACCTCGAGCAGCAGCCGCTGCTGCGGATCCATCGCCAGCGCCTCGCGGGGGGAGATGCCGAAGAACCCGCCGTCGAACTCGCCGGCGTCGTGCAGGAAGCCACCCTCGCGGGTGTACGACTTGCCGTGCGCGTCCGGGTCCGGGTCGTAGAGGTTCTCCACGTCCCAGCCCCGGTCCGCGGGGAACGGCGTGACGGCGTCGACGCCGGACTCGACCAGCCGCCACAGGGCCTCGGGGGTCCGCACCCCGCCCGGGTAGCGGCAGGCCATCCCCACGATCGCGATCGGCTCGTGGTTCTGCTCGTCGACGGCCCTCAGGCGTTCGCTGGTCTCGTGCAGGTCAGCGGTGACGCGCTTGAGGTACTCGCGGAGCTTGGCTTCGTTCGCCATCGGGTTGATCACCTGTCGCTAAGGGGCAAGCGGCGGACTCGTGGTCAGGATCGGCCGAACTTCTGGTCGATGAAGTCGAACAGCTCGTCGTCCGAGGCCTCGTCGAGGGCCTGGCTGACGTCGGCCAACCGATCGGTGGCGTCGCTCCACCTGGTGACCAGCGCCCGGAGGCGGACCGCCACGGCGGTCCGCGTCTCGTCGTCGCCGGCCAGTCGTTCCAGCTCCTCCGGCCCGGTCGCGGCGAACGCGGCCTCCAGCCGGTCCAGCTCGGCCAGCAGGCCCGCCTCGGGCGCCGGCGGGGCGGCGTCGACAAGCAGGAAGTCGGCGAGGGCGGCGGGCGTGGGGCAGTCGAAGATCAGGCTCGCCGGCAGCCGGATCCCGGTGAGGGCGGTCAGCCGGTTACGCAGCTCCACCGCCGTCAGCGAGTCGAAGCCGAGGCCGGTGAACGTCTGCCCGGAGGGCACGACGGTGGCCGGCGGGTAGCCGAGCACCTCGATGACCTGCGCCTTGACCAGGTCCTCCACCAGCCGGCCGCGCTCTGCCTCGGGCGTGCCGGCCAGGCGCTGCGCGAAGGACGGTCCGCCGCCGTCGCCGCCGGCGACGACGCGCCGCCGGGCCCGGACCAGGCCGCGCAGCGGCGCCGGGAGCTGGCCGGCGTCGGCCTGGCGGCGCAGCGCGGCGGGGTCGAGCAGCGCCGGCACCAGGTGGGGGCGGCCGCCGCGCAGGCTGGCGTCGAAGAGGCGCAGCGCCTGGTCGGTGTCGAGCGGGCTGAGGCCGTTGCGGCTCATCCGCTGCCGCTGGGCGGCGTCGAGGGCGCCGGTCATTCCGCTGTCGGCGGCCCAGAGCCCCCAGGCCAGGGAGGTGGCGGCGAGGCCCGCGGCGCGCCGGTGCTGGGCGAGGCCGTCCAGGAAGGCGTTCGCGGCGGCGTAGTTGCCCTGCCCGGGGCCGCCGAGAACGCCGGCGACCGACGAGAAGAGGACGAACATCGCCAGGTTCCGCCCCCGGGTCAGCTCGTGCAGGTGCCAGGCGGCGTCGGCCTTGGCGGAGAGCACGGCGGACATCCGCCCGGGGGTCAGCGCCGAGATCACCGCGTCGTCGAGGACGCCGGCGGCGTGGACCACGCCGGTGAGCGGGTGCTCGGCGGGGACGTCGGCCAGCAGTGCGGCGAGGGAGTCCCGGTCCGCCACGTCGCCGGCCACCAACCGGACCTGCGCGCCCAGCGCGGTCAGCTCGGTCAGCAGCTCCGCCGCGCCGGGGGCGTCCGATCCGCGCCGGCTCACGAGCAGCAGCCGGCGCACCTTGTGCGTGCTGACCAGGTGCCGGGCCAGCAGGCCGCCGAGGGCGCCGGTGGCCCCGGTGACCAGGACCGTCCCGTCGGGGTCGAGGTCGGCGCCCAGCGCCGGGTCGAGGACGGCGGGCGTGAGCCGGGGTGCCAGCACCCGCTCGTCCCTGACCGCCAGCTGGGGTTCGCCGGTGGCGACCGCGCGGGCCACCAGGTCCACTGTGCCGGGCTCCGGTCGCCGCGCCTCGTCGAGGTCCACCAGCACGAAGCGGCCGGGGTGTTCCGCCTGGGCCGAGCGCAGCAGGCCCCAGACCGCCGCGCCGGGGAGGTCGGTCGTGCGGCCGGTGTCGCCGGCGGGGACGGCCCCCCGGGTCAGCACGACCAGTTGCCGCTCCGCCAGCCGGTCGTCGGCGAGCCAGCCCTGCACGGCGGTCAGCACGGCGGCGAGCCGGGTCCGGGTGGCGGCGGGGACCGGGGCGCGCTCGTCGTCGGCGTACGCGGCGAGCAGCACCAGCTCCGTGTCGAGCAGGCCGACGTCGACCGCGTCGGCCAGCTCGGCGAGCCCGTACCGGGCGAGTGCCGCCAGGTCGGACGGGGCGTCGCCGAGGAGCACCGCGCCAGCGGTCGCCGGGGCGCCCGCCGGGACGCTCTGCCAGGCGACGTCGTACAGGGAGTCGACGCCCGCGTCGGCGCCGCGTACCTGCTCGGCGGTCACGGAGCGGGAGACCAGGGAGCCGATCCGGGCGACGGGGGCGCCGGCCGGGTCGGTCAGGGTCAGGGTGACCCCGCCGCCGCTGCGCCGGGCGCGTACCCGCAGCGTGGTCGCGCCGACCGCCGAGAGGGTGACGCCGGTCCAGGCGAAGGGCAGGCGTACGCCGGACGCCTCCTGGTCGGCGTCGAGCAGGCCGACGACGTGCAGGGCCGCGTCCAGCAGGGCGGGGTGGATGCCGAAGCCGGCGACCTCGGTGCCGTCGGGCACCGCCACCTCGGCGCACACCTCGTCGTCGGTACGCCAGACGGCGCGCAGGCCACGGAAGAGCGGGCCGTACTCGACGCCCAGGCGGGACAGCTCGGTGTAGACCTCGTCGACCGCGACGGCGGTGCCGGACGTGGGCGGCCAGGGCCCCGGCTCGGCCCCGTCGGGCTGCGGTGCGGCGGGTGCGAGGACGCCCGCCGCGTGGCGGTCCCACTCCCCGTCCGGGTCGGCGGCGGCCCGCGAGTGGATGGTGACCGGCCGGCGTCCCTCCTCGTCCGCCGTGCCCAGCTTCACCTGCACCGACCGGGCGTCCTGCCCGGTGAGCGCCAGCGGCGCCTCCAGGGTCAGCTCGTCGAGGGCGTCGCAGCCGACCTGCGCGCCCGCGTGCAGGACCATCTCGACCAGGGCGGCGCCGGGCACCACGACCGAGTCCCAGACGACGTGCTCGGCGAGCCACGGGTGGGTACGCGCGGAGAGTTCGGTGCCGAAGAGCCGTACGTCGTCGTCGGCCACGCGTACGGCGGCGCCGAGCAGCGCGTGGTCGACGGGGCGGACGCCGAGCCCGGGCGCGCCCGCGCCGCCGTCGGTGGTGTTGAGCCAGTAGCGCTGGTGGTCGAAGGCGTACGTGGGCAGGGCGACCGTGCGGGGGCGTGCCCCGGCAGCGGTGAGGTATCCGGTCCAGTCGACGTGGCCGCCGGTGACGTACCGCTCGGCGAGGGCGGTGCGCAGCGTGTCGGGCTCGGGGTGGTTGGCTCGCAGCGTGGCGGTGAACCGGACGTCGCCGGTCGCCTCGACGCAGTCCTGGGCCATCGCGGTGAGCACGGCGTCGGGGCCGACCTCCAGGAAGTGCGTCACGTCCTGCTCGTGCAGGGTCCGTACGGCGTCGGCGAACCGCACGGGCTGCCGCACGTGCCGCACCCAGTAGCCGGGATCGGTGATCTCTGCGGCGTCCGCCACCGCGCCCGTCACGTTCGACACGATCGGGATCCTCGGCGGCTGCCAGTCCAGCCCCGCCACCACCGACCGGAATTCGTCGAGCATCGGCTCCATCAGGCGGGAGTGGAACGCGTGACTGACCGACAGCTCCTTGACCCGCCAACCCCGCTCACGGGCGGTCGCCACCACCGGGGCCACCTCGCCGGCGGCACCCGAGACCACCACCGACGCGGGACCGTTGACCGCCGCGACGTCCACCGCCGCACCCGACGCCCCGATCAGCTCGGCGACAGCCTCCTCCGACGCGCCGACGGCCGCCATCACGCCGCCGGCCGGCAACGCCTGCATCAACCGGCCCCGCGCCGCCACCAGCGTGCACGCGTCCGCCAGGGACAACACCCCGGACACGTACGCCGCCGTCACCTCACCGATCGAGTGACCCGCCAGGAAATCCGCCCGCACACCCCACGACGACAACAACTCCCACAACGCCACCTCGACCGCGAACAACCCCGCCTGCGCAAAGACGGTCTGATCCAGCAGGCCGGCGTCAGCCGAACCCGCCTCCGCGAACACCACCTCGCGCAACCCGCGCGGCAGACGCGGATCGATCTCCGCGCACACCGCGTCGAAGGACGCCGCGAAGACGGGGAACGCGTCGTACAGCTCCCGGCCCATGCCGGCGCGCTGCGAGCCCTGACCCGTGAACAACACCGCCCGGCGGCCCGCCGACACCACACCCGATACCGCCGGCCCGCCCTCGGCGACAGCCGACAGGCCGGCGACCAGCTCGTCGACGTCCGAGCCCCACACCACCGCGCGATGCTCCAGCGCCGCCCGGGTCGTCGCCAACGACCACGACACGTCCACCGGCGACAGGCCACGATCGCGCACGAACGACGCCAACCGCCCCGCCTGACCCGCCAGAGCACGCTCCGAGCGACCCGACACCACCCACGGCACCGGCAGCCCCAGGGGGCCCGCCGCAGGTTCCGCCTCGATCTCGGGATCGGTCTCGGGTTCCGGCTGTTCCAGAATCACGTGGGCGTTCGTGCCGGAGATGCCGAACGACGACACACCCGCCCGACGGGGACGCTCCACCGCCGGCCACTCACGCGTCCGCGTCACCAGCTCCACGGCACCGGACGCCCAGTCCACGTGCGACGACGGCGCGTCCACGTGCAGAGTCGCCGGCACCACACCCGTCCGCATCGCCGAGATCATCTTGATGATCCCGGCCACCCCGGCAGCCGCCTGCGTGTGACCGATGTTCGACTTCACCGACCCCAGCAACAACGGCGCATCCCGGCCCTGCCCGTACGTCGCCAGCAGGGCCTGCGCCTCGATGGGGTCGCCCAGCGTCGTGCCGGTGCCGTGCGCCTCCACCACGTCCACGTCGGCCGTGGACAGACCCGCACTCGCGAGGGCCTGCCGGATCACCCGCTGCTGGGAGGGGCCGTTCGGCGCCGTCAACCCGTTCGACGCGCCGTCCTGGTTCACGGCCGTGCCGCGTACCACCGCCAGGATCTGGCGGCCGTCGCGTTGCGCGTCCGCCAGGCGCTGCACCAGCAGCATTCCGACGCCCTCGGCGAGCGCCGTGCCGTCCGCCGCGTCGGCGAACGCCCGGCACCGGGCCACCGGGGAGAGGTTGCCCTGCCGGGTGAAGTCGACGAACACCGCCGGGGTGGGCATCACCGTCACGCCGCCGGCCAGGGCGAGGTCGCACTCGCCCGACCGCAGCGCCTGCACCGCCAGGTGCAACGCCACCAGCGACGACGAACACGCCGTGTCCACCGTCACCGCCGGGCCCTCGAACCCGAACGAGTACGCCACCCGACCCGAGGCGATGCTGCCCGCGTTGCCGAGACCCAGGTAGTCCTCGACGCCCGCCGGCGGGGTCTCCGGCGGGTGGGCGTACCCGCTGTGGGTCATGCCGGCGAAGACCCCGACCCGGGCGCCCCTCAGGCTGGTGGGGTCGATGCCCGCCGACTCGACGGCCTCCCACGAGGTCTCCAGCAGCAGCCGCTGCTGCGGGTCCATGGCGAGGGCCTCGCGCGGCGAGACGCCGAACAGCCGGGGGTCGAACTCGGCGGCGTCGGGCACGAAGCCGCCCTCGCGTACCGAGGAGGTGCCCGGCCGGGAGCGCTCGGGGTCGTAGAGCGCGTCCAGGTCCCAGCCACGGTCGGTGGGGAAGGAGGCGATGGCGTCGCCGCCGGCCGCGACGAGGTCCCACAGCTCCTCGGCCGTGCGTACGCCGCCCGGGAACCGGCAGCCGGTGCCGACGATCGCGATGGGCTGCTGCGCATCGGCCTCGACGTCACGGAGCCGTTGCCGGGTCCGCCGCAGGTCGGCGGTGACTCTCTTCAGGTACTCCCGGAGCTTGTCTTCGGTGTCCATCAACCCAGCCCATCGCGATTCACGGCGGAGACTCGACGTAAGCGACGGTACGAATGCGCAGAAGTCTCAGGCGACACCTGTATCTGTCGTTCGGCTCGCTCGGCCGAGAGCCACGCAGATCCCCATCTGCGGGGAGAAGTTATTGGGTGTGCGCGAGCGCGGACAACCCCTAACCAGGCAACGGGCCAGCTAGGGGTGTCCGGTCCCCACCCGTCGCACTAGCGTCGCCTCGACCGGGTCCGTGCAGATCCGGTCGGGAAACGCAGCCGCTGGAAGGACCGCCAAGGATGACCACGCCAAATACCGACAACGGCTTGTGGGTGCGACGCTTCCACCCGGCTCCGGGTGGCGCCAGGCGGTTGGTGTGCCTGCCCCACGCCGGCGGGTCGGCCAGTTTCTACTTCCCCGTCTCCCGCAGCCTCTCCCCCGCCGTCGAGGTGCTGTCGATCCAGTACCCGGGCCGGCAGGACCGCCGCCACGAGAAGTGCATCGGTGACATCCACCAGCTCGCGCGGGAGGTCTTCACCGTGCTGCGGCCGTGGCTGGACGAGCCGGTGGCCATCTTCGGGCACAGCATGGGGGCCAGCGTCGGCTTCGAACTCGCCCGGCTGATCGAGCAGGACGGCGGTACGGCGGCGCACCTGTTCGCGTCCGGACGCCGTGCGCCGTCGCAGGCGCGGCACGAGACGGTGCACCTGCTCGACGACGAGGGCCTGCTGGCCGACGTCCGGAAGCTCAGCGGCACCAACTCCGCCGTCCTCGGGGACCCGGAGATGCTGCGGGCCGCGCTGCCGGCGATCCGCAGCGACTACCGGGCGGCGGAGACCTACACCTACCGGCCGGGTCCGCCGCTGAGCTGCCCGATCACCGTCTTCACCGGCGACGACGACCCGAAGACGACGGTCGAGGAGGCCCGGGCCTGGTCGACCCACACCACCGGGCCGTTCGACCTGAAGGTCTACCCGGGCGGGCACTTCTTCCTGGCCGAGCACCAGCCGGCGGTCCTGCGGGCCATCTCGACGGCCCTGACCGCGGCGCCCGCCGTCTGATCCCACGCACGGACGAGGGGCCCGTCCACCGGTGTCACGACCGGTCGGCGGGCCCCTCGTCCGTGCGGGGCGTCACCGCTTGTGGCCGACCGCGATCACGTAGTCGAGCTGCGCCATCTCGCGCTTCATGAGGTCCTGGTTCTTCCAGTGCGCGGCCATGCTCTTGCGTACTGCGGGCTTGACGACGGCGCGGAACTCGGGGTCGTTGGTCCGTCCCGCCATGTACGCCCGCCAGCCCTCCCAGGTGCGCTCCTTGATCGAGTGCACCTCCGGGTTGGCGAAGCCGGCCTCGACCAGCTCCTGCCGGTACGTGTCCCGGTCGTGCCAGTTCTCCTTCGGGATGCTGAACTTGACGAAGCTCAGCGGGCCGGACTGGATGGCCGCGCGGACGACGTCTCCGCTGACCGGGATGATGTCGGCCGTGGCCAGCACGCCACCCGGGCGCAGCACCCGCAGCGCCTCGGCGAAGAACGCGCTGCGCGGGTAGAAGTGGAAGGCCGACTCCAGGGCGACGACCCGGTCGAAGGTGTTGTCCTCGAAGGGCAGTTCGGTGGCGCTGCCCAGCCGGAAGTCGGTGCGGTCCGCGAGGCCCTCCTCCTGCGCCCGGCGCTGCGCCGCCTCGACGTGGTGCGGGGTGATGTTGAGCCCGTACACCTTGGCGACCCGGCGCTCGCGCAGCCACTTGAAGTCCTGGTCGGCGTAGCCGAAGCCCACGTCGAGGACGGTGTCGTCCGGCTTGAGCCCGGCGGCGTCGGCCAGCTTGTCGGCCAGCGCCTCGGCGGCCGTGTCGAGGTCGGTGACGCCGTCCTCCCAGTAGCCCACGTTCATGTAGTGCGTGCGGCGGGCCGCGAACTCGACGTCGGGCGACTGGATCTCGTAGAAGCGCCGGACCCGGGTGATGGGGTCGGCGGTGAAGACCGTGCGGATCGCCCGGCCGGCGATCTTCAGGTTCTCGAACATGTGGGTTCCTTCCGAGGGGTGGATGCCGATCAGCCGCGCCGGACCTGCTGGCGCAGGTCCTCGACGAGCGCGGGCACACCGGCCGGGTCGGCTGCCGTGCCGAATACGTAGAAGTCGGGCCGGACGAGCACCGCGACGGCGTCGTACCGCTTGAGGTGGGACAGGTACACGTCGTCGAGGTCGAAGGCGGTCGGCGCGGCGCCGGGCCCGGGGGCGGGCGCGCCGGCGGGGACGACCCGGACGACCCGGGCGTCGAGCGAGTCCAGGATGGCCCGGGCGTCCGCGTCGAGCAGGTCGTCGGGGTCCTCGGCGCAGACCAGGACGAAGCCGGTGCCGACGACCTCGTCGAAGAGCCCGGTGCGCCCGTCGACCTCGACGCGGCCCTGCGGCATCGGCACGCCCGCGCCGGCCGCCGGGGCCTCTGCCGTACGGGCGTGCAGGACCCCGCCGACCAGGGGTTCCAGCAGGGAGCGGGTACGCGGCCGGGAGGTGCGTCGGCGCAGTTCGGCGAGCATGACGGAGTCCCGGCCGGCGGCGGCGGTGCGGTCGGTCTCGCAGATCACCGTGCCCGAGTCCATGGACATCCGGATGGCGTGCTGCACGTGCGCGCAGCGCTCCTCCTGGTAGGTGTCCAGCAGCGCCTCGTCGGCCAGGCCGCGGTGCACCAGGTCGAGCTTCCAGGCGAGGTTGAGGGCGTCGCGGAAACCCGAGCTCATGCCCTGCCCCATGAACGGCGGCATCACGTGCGCCGCGTCGCCGGCGATCAGGATCCGGTTGGACCGCCAGTGGTCGGCCGAGCACGCCTGGGTGGTGTAGACGCCGTACCGTTCCAGGGTCGCGTTGTCGGGCGTGATGTCGAAGAGGCCGAGCAGCCGCCACACGCTCTCGACGGTCTCGAACTCCTCCCGGCTCTCCCCCGGCACCCGCATGAACTCCCACCGCCGGTGCCCCGGGCCGGCCGACACGGCCGTGCGGGGGCGCGCCGGGTCGCAGACCTGGAGGTTGTTCGGCTTGAACTCGCGGGCCTCGTGCGGCACGACGTCGCAGACCAGCCAGTCGTACGTGAAGCCGAGGTCGGTGACGCCGCTGCCCAGGTGTTCCCGGACGAAGCTGTTGGCCCCGTCGCAGCCGACGACCCAGCGGGCCGCGTGGACCTCCTCGCCCTCCGGGCCGGCGATGGTGACCTCGACCCGGTCGTCGTGCTCGACCAGGCCGGTCACCTGGTACGGGCGCAGCACCGTCACGCCCGGCAGCTCCGCTCCCCGTTCGGCGAGCAGCGCCTCCAGCCCGGGCTGGTAGAAGGAGACCGAGTCGGGCCAGCCCATCGGGCCGTCGCCGGTGACCTTGACGTGCAGCAGGGTCCGGCCGAAGCCGTTCTTGAAGGTGTACTCGCCCGACGACTCCACCACCGGTCCGAGCCGGTCGGCGACGCCGGCGGCGGCCAGGATGCGGCTCGCCTCCCCGTCGTACGAGACCGCGCGCGGGAAGTTGTACGGGGTGGCCCAGCGCTCGACCGCCGTGACGGTGAGCCCTCGCTGCGCCAGCAGGATCGTGAGCATCTCACCGACGGGGCCGTAGCCCACGATCAGGACGTCGGTCATCAGCATCGGTATCGGTTCCTCGGGGGTCGGTCGGACACGGTGTCGGAAGGGACGGCTCGCGCCGTGCGGGGCGGCCGGACGGCCATCAGAGACCGAGTTCGGAGTCGATGAGGTCGAAGAGGTCGTCGTCGCTGGCCAGTTCGAGGTCGAGGTCGGGATCGCCGCCCGAGCCGGCGCGCATCGTCCGCCACTTGGCGATGAGCACCTCCAGCCGGGACCCGATCTGGGCGTGCAGCTCCGCCTCGACGCTGGCCTCGGTCAGCGAGCGTTCCAGGTTCTCCAGGTCCGTGAGGACCGGCGGAACCTCCGGGCCGGTGTCCGGCGCCAACTGCGACACCAGGAACGTGGCCAGCTCGTTCGGGTCCGGGTAGTCGAAGATCAGCGTGGCCGGCAGGCGCAGACCGGTCGCCGTGGTCAGCCGGTTGCGCAGCTCGACGGCGGTCAACGAGTCGAAGCCGATCTGGCTGAACGCCCGGCCCGGGGCGACCGCCGCGCGGCTGCCGTGCCCGAGCACGCTCGCCGCCTGCTCCCGTACCAGGTCGACCACCAGGGTGTGGCGGTCGGGCCCGGCCAGGGCCGCCAGTTCGTCGGCGAGGGTGCGCCCGCCGCCGGTCGGGGCGCTCGACCGGGCGCTCGGCCGTTCCCGCCGCATGAGCCCGCGCAGCAGGGCCGGGGGCCGCTCGACCCGCTCGCCGAGCGCGGCGACGTCGATCCTGGTCGGCACGAGCACCGGCTCGGCCAGCCGCAGGCCCGCGTCGAACAGGGCCATCCCCAGGTCGGACGGGATCGCGAGCTGCCCGTCGCGGGCGGTGATCCGGGGGTCGGTCCGGTCCAGCTTGGCGGTCATCTCGCTGGCCTGCTCCCACAGTCCCCAGGCGAACGACCGGCCCGGCAGGCCCTCGGCCCGGCGCGCCAGGGCGAGCGCGTCGAGGAACGCGTTGGCCGCCGCGTAGTTGGCCTGACCGGGTACGCCGAAGACGCCCGCGCCGGAGGAGAAGAGCACGAACCCGGCGAGGTCGAGGTGGCGGGTGAGCTCGTGCAGGTGCCACGCGGCGTCGAGCTTCGGCGCGAACACCGTGTCGACGCGCTGCGGGGTGAGGGCGGTGACGATCCCGTCGTCGAGCACCCCGGCGAGGTGCACGACCGCGGTCAACGGGTGCCGGGCCGGTACCGCGTCCAGGACCCGGGCCAGGCTGTCCCGGTCGGCCACGTCGGCCGCCACGACCGTGGCCTCGGCGCCCAGGGAGCGCAGTTCCGCGATCGTCTCGGCCGCGCCAGGGGCCCGCTCGCCGCGGCGGCTGACCAGCAGCAGCCGCCGTACGCCGTGCGTCTCGACCAGCCGCCGGGCGACCAGCCCACCCAGGGTTCCGGTCCCGCCGGTCAGCAGCACGGTGCCGTCGGGGTCCCACGCCCTGGGCATGGTGAGCACCACCTTGCCGACGTGCCGGGCCTGGCTGACGTGCCGGAACGCCTCCGGCGCCTGGCGGACGTCCCACACCTGCGTGGGCAGCGGGGTGAGCGTCCCCCGCTCGAAGAGCCCGAGCAGCTCGACGAGCATGCGCTGCACCTCGTCGGGGTCCTCCAGGGTCAGGTCGAAGGCGGTGTAGGCCACCCCCGGGTGGTCGGCGGCGACCTGGGCGGCGTCGCGGATGTCGGTCTTGCCCATCTCGATGAACCGCCCGCCGCGCGGCAGCAGCCGCAGCGAGGCGTCGACGAACTCGCGGGCCAGCGAGTCCAGCACCACGTCGACGCCCCGTCCGCCGGTGGCCTCGGCGAACCGGTTCTCGAAGTCGAGGGTCCGGGACGAGGCGATACGGTCCTCGGCGACGCCCATCGAGCGCAGGGCGTCCCACTTGGCGGGGCTGGCGGTGGCGTAGACGTCGGCGCCGAGGTGCCGGGCGAGCTGCACGGCGGCCATGCCGACGCCGCCGGCCGCCGCGTGCACCAGCACCGACTCGCCCCGGCCGAGCCCGGCCAGGTTGACCAGGCCGTGGTACGCGGTCAGGAAGACCACCGGCACGGAGGCGGCCTCGACGTACGACCAGCCGGCCGGCATCGGGGCCAGCAGGCGGCGGTCGGTGACCGCGACGGGCCCGAAGCAGCCCACGAAGACCCCGAACACCCGGTCGCCGGGGCGCAGGTCGGTCACCTCGGCGCCCACCTCGACGACCTCGCCGGCGCCCTCGCCGCCGAGCGGCCCCGCGTCGCCCGGGTAGAGGCCGAGCGCGTTGAGCACGTCGCGGAAGTTCAGGCCGGCGGCGCGGACGCGTACCCGGACCTCGCGGGGGCCGAGAACGGCGTCGGCGGCGTCGGTCGGGACCAGGGTGAGGTTCTCCAGGCTGCCCCGCACCGGCGCGTCCAACCGCCACGCGGCGGCGGGCGGCGCGGCGAGTTCGCCCGCCGAGCCGGCCCGCGCCAGCCGTGGCACGTACGCCGTGCCGCCCCGGATCGCGGCCTGCGGCTCGTCCGCCGCCAGCACGGCGGCGACCTGGTCGGGGCCGATCCCGTCGCCGTCGACGTCGACGATGACGACCTGGCCCGGGTTCTCCGACTGGGCGGAGCGCACCAGGCCCCACGCCGCCGCGGCGGCCGGGTCGGTCACCTCGCCGGCGTGGTGCACGGCCACCGCGCCCCGGGTCACCAGCAGCAGCCTCGACGCCGCCCAGCGGGGCTCCGTGAGCCAGCGCCGGACGAGGTCGAGGGCGCGGACGGCGGCGTGCCGTGCCGCGCGGGGGGTGGGCTGCGCGGGTTCCGCGTCGAGCGGCACGAGCACGGCCCCGGGCAGGGTCAGTCCCGCGTCGACGGCGTCGGCGAGCCCGTCCAGCCCGGGGTGCAGCCCGAAGCCGTCCAGACCGGGCGCGACGGCCACGGCGTCGACCGGGGTGGCCGCGTCGGCCGGCGGCAGCGGCGTCCAGTCGAGCCGGAACAGCGCGTCGCGGGTGGCACGGTCGTCGGTGACGGCCAGCTCGGCGGCGGAGATCGGCCGCATCGTCAGGGCGGCCACCTCGGCCACCGGGGCGCCGGTCGGGTCGGCGACGGTCAGCGCGATGGCGTGCGGTCCCACCTGGGTCAGCCGTACCCGCAGGGCGGTCGCCCCGGTGGCGTGCAGGCTGACGCCGTTCCAGGCGAACGGCAGCAGGAGCCGGCCCGCCCCGGCCCCGGCGAGGCCGCCGAAGTGCGCGGCGTGCAGGGCGGCGTCGAACAGGGCGGGGTGCAGGCCGTACCGGTCGGCGTCGACCCGTGCGGCCGCCGGCAGCTCCACCTCGGCGTAGACCTCGTCGCCGCTGGTCCACACCGCGCGCAGGCCCTGGAACGCCGGCCCGTACGCGTAGCCGTCGGCTGCCAGGCCGGCGTAGAAGCCGGTCAGGTCGACGGGGCGGGCGTCGCGCGGCGGCCACGTGGTGGGCTGCGGCGACGCGGCGGGCTGGTCGGCGGAGAGGGTGGCGCTGGCGTGCCGGGTCCACGGCCCCGCGGCCGGGCCGTCGGCGGGGCGGGAGTGCACGGTCACCGGGCGGCGTCCGTCGTCGCCGCCCGCGCCGACCGTCACCTGCACCTGGGTCGCGCCGTCGGCGGGCAGGGTCAGCGGGGCCTCGATGACCAGTTCGTCGAGGACCGGGTGGCCGATCTCGTCGCCGACGCGGAGGCAGAGTTCCACCAGGCCGGTGCCGGGCACCAGCACGCTGTCGGAGACCCGGTGGTCTGCCAGCCACGGCTGCGCGTCGGTCGACAGCCGCCCGGTGAACAGGTGGCCCCTCGTCTCGGCCAGCGCGACCGACGCCCCGAGCAGCGGATGCCCGGCGGCGTCCAGGCCGGCGGCGCCGACGTCGCCGGGGCCGGAGACGGGCCGGGGCCAGTAGCGGCGGTGGGCGAACGCGTACGTGGGCAGGTCGACCCGCCGGCCGCCGGCCAGCGCGGGCCGCCAGTCCACCGCGACCCCGCACACGTGCAGCTGGGCCAGGGAGAGCAGGAACCGCGCCCGGTCGCCCTGGTCGCGCTGCACCGAGCCGACCACCACGCTCTCGCCGTCGTGGTCGGCGAGGGTCGCCTCGATGCCCACGGTGAGCACCGGGTGCGGGCTGCACTCGACGTACGTGTCGTGGCCCTGCTCGGCCAGCGAGCGGATCGCCTGTTCCAGCTCGACCGGCTGCCGCAGGTTGCGGTACCAGTAGTCCGGCCCCATCTCCTCGCCGTCGAGCCAGCGCAGGTCGGTGGTGGAGAAGAGCGGCACGGCCGCCGGGCCGGGGGCG
Organism: Micromonospora sp. AMSO12t; assembly: GCF_008806585.1. NCBI lineage: Bacteria > Bacillati > Actinomycetota > Actinomycetes > Micromonosporales > Micromonosporaceae > Micromonospora > Micromonospora sp. AMSO12t. The sequence goes on along the minus strand of NZ_WAAS01000079.1, from coordinate 3,870 downwards.
ATGCCCGCCAGCACCTCGGCCAGCTCGTCGCGCAGGCCCGCCACCTGGGCGGAGTGCGAGGCGTAGTCGACGGCGATCCGCCGAACCCGGGCCTGCTCGCCGGCCAGTTCGGCGAGGAGTTCCTCCACCGCCTGCGGCTCGCCGGACACCACGACGGCGGCCGGCCCGTTCACGGCGGCGACCGAGATCCGGTCGCCGAACCGGGCGATCCGGTCGCGGACCGTGTCGGCGGGGAGCGCGACGGAGGCCATCGCCCCGTGTCCGGCCAGGGCCCGCAGCGCCCGGCTGCGCAGCGCCACCACCCGGGCGGCGTCGGGCAGGGAGAGCACCCCGGCGACGCAGGCGGCGGCGATCTCGCCCTGCGAGTGGCCGACGACGGCGGCCGGCTGCACGCCGTAGGAGCGCCACAGTTCGGCCAGCGACACCATCATCGCGAACAGTGCGGGCTGCACCACGTCGACCTCGTCGAGGCCGGGCGCGCCGGGCACCTGACGCAGCACGTCCAGCAGCGACCAGTCCAGGTACGGCCGCAGCGCCGCGTCGCAGGCCGCCATCCGCTCCGCGAACACGGGGGCCTGGTCGAGCAGGTCCAGTCCCATACCGAGCCACTGGGAGCCCTGCCCGGGGAAGACGAAGACGCACCGGCCGACGGGACGGGCCTCGCCCCGCGTCACCGCAGGGTCGGGCCGGCCCTCGGCAAGCGCGTCGAGGGCGGCGGCGACCTGGTCCGGCGACGCGCCGACCAGCACCGCCCGCGAGTCGAAGGTGCTGCGGCTGGTGGCCAGCGACCAGGCCACGTCGAGGGGCCGCTGGTCGGGCCGCTCGGCGAGGTGTTCCCGCAGCCGCAGGGCCTGCCCGGCGAGCGCCTCCGGGGTACGCGCGGAGAGCAGCCACGGCAGCGCGTACGCCTCCGTCGGCGTGGCTGCGGCGTCAGCGTCCGGGGCCGACCCGGCGACCGCCTCGACGATCACGTGGGCGTTGGTGCCGCTGATGCCGAACGACGAGACACCGGCCCGCGCCGGCCGGTCCGCCGCGGGCCACGGGCGGGCCTCGGTGAGCAGCTCCAGCGAGCCCGACTCCCAGTCGACCCGCGAGCTGCGGCGCTCGGCGTGCAGGGTGCGGGGCAGCCGGCCGTGCCGCATGGCGAGGACCATCTTGAGCACCCCGGCGACGCCGGCCGCGGCCTGGGTGTGCCCGAGGTTGGACTTGACCGAGCCGAGCAGCACCGGCGGGGTACCGGCCGGGCGCTGCCCGTACGTGGCGAGGATCGCCTCCGCCTCGATGGGGTCGCCGAGCGACGTGCCGGTGCCGTGCGCCTCGACGACGTCCACCTCGGCGGCGGTCAGCCCGGCGGCGCCGAGCGCGGCCTTGATGACCCGCTCCTGCGACGGCCCGTTCGGGGCGGTCAGCCCGTTGGACGCGCCGTCCTGGTTGACCGCCGAGCCGCGGACCACGGCCAGCACGGGGTGGCCCCGGCGGCGGGCGTCGGAGAGGCGCTCCACCACCAGCATCCCGACGCCCTCGGACATGCCGAAGCCGTCGGCGTCCTCGGCGAACGCCTTGCACCGCCCGTCGGCGGCGAGACCACGCTGGCGGCTGAACCCGGTCAGCCCGGCCGGGGTGGACATCACCGACACGCCACCGGCCAGCGCCAGGTCGCAGTCGCCCTGGCGCAGGGCCTGCACGGCCAGGTGCAGCGCCACCAGCGACGCCGAGCAGGCGGTGTCGACGGTGACGGCCGGCCCTTCCAGCCCGAGCGCGTACGCGACCCGGCCGGAGAGGACGCTGCCGGCCGTACCCGTGAGCAGGTGCCCCTCGTCGGCGGTGACCTCGCCGTCGTCGGAGACCACGCCGGGGGCGATCCGGTCGCCGTAGTCCTGGCCGTGGGTGCCGGCGAAGACGCCGGTGCGGCTGCCCCGCAGGGTGACCGGGTCGATGCCGCCGCGTTCCAACGCCTCCCAGGAGGTCTCCAGCAGCAGCCGGTGCTGCGGGTCCATCGCGAGGGCCTCGCGGGGGCTGATGCCGAAGAACGCGGCGTCGAAGTCGGCGATCCCGGTGAGGAACCCGCCGGCCCGCACGTACGTCCGGCCGGCCGTGCCGGGCACCGGGTCGTAGAGGTCGGCCAGCGGCCACCCCCGGTCGTCGGGCAGGTCACCGATGACGTCGGCGCCCGCGTCGAGCAGCCGCCACAGCTCCTCCGGGGAGCCGATGCCGCCGGGGAAGCGGCAGGCCATCGCGACGATGGCGACCGGCTCGTCCAGGGCGACGGTGCTCGCGTCGGTGACCTCGGTGGCGGCGGTGCCGAGCAGCCGGGCGTGCAGGTGCGCGGCGAGCAGCTCCGGGGTGGGGTGGTTGAACACGGCGTGCGGGGCGAGCCGGACGCCGGTGACGGCGGTGAGCCGGTTGCTCAGCTCCACGGCCATCAGCGAGTCGAAGCCGAGTTCCTTGAACGGGCGGCGCGGCTCGACGTCGTCGGGGCCGGTGTGCCCGACCACGGTGGCGCACCGGGTGCGTACGAGGTCCAGCAGCAGGGCGGCGCGGTCGGGTTCGGCCAGCTCGGCCAGCCGGTCGGCGAAGCCCTTGGCGGAGGCGGGCGCCGAGTCGGCGTTGACGGCCCGACGGGGCGGTGGGGGCAGCAGCGCCCGCAGCAGGGCGGGCACCTCGCCGGAGGTCCGCACGGCGGCCAGGTCGAGCCCGATCGGCACCAGCGTCGCCCGGTCGACGCGCAGGGCGGCGTCGAACAGCGCCAGCCCGGCGGCCGTGTCGAGGGGACGGGTGCCGCCCCGGGCGAGCCGGGCCAGGTCCGCCGGGGTGAGCCGGCCGGCCATCCCGTCCTGCGCGGCCCACAGCCCCCAGGCCAGGGCGGTCGCCGGCAGGCCCTGGGCGCGGCGGTGCGCGGCGAGCGCGTCGAGGAACGCGTTGCCGGCCGCGTAGTTGCCCTGGCCGGGGCTGCCGAAGGTGGCGGCGGCCGAGGAGAAGAGCACGAACGCGGCCAGGTCGAGGCCGGCGGTCAGCTCGTGCAGGTGCCACGCGCCGTGCACCTTGGACCGCAGGGCCCGCTCCCAGCGGCCCGGGTCGAGGTCGGTGAGCAGCGCGTCGTCGGTGGCCCCGGCGGCATGCACGACGGCGACGAGCCGGTCGGCCAGCGGGGCGACGACCTCGGCGAGCGCCGCCCGGTCGGCGACGTCGGCCGCGACCACCCGGACGATGACGCCGGCGTCGGTCAACGCGTCCGTCCAGTCGCCGGCCCGGCCGGTGCGGCTGACGAGGACCAGCTCGGCGACGCCGTGCACGGTGGCGAGGTGGGTGGCGACGTGCCGGCCGACGCCGCCCGTGCCGCCGGTCACCAGCACGGTGCCACCGGCCAGCGCCGGAACCGGCGTACCGGCCGGGGGCGGTTCGACGGGGTGGAGCCGGGGCAGCAGGACCCGGCCGTCGCGGACGGCGATCTCGGGCTCGTCCCCGGTGACGGCCAGCGCCGCCCGGACGGTCGCGTCGTCGGTGGCGTCGAGGTTGAGCAGCAGGAACCGGTCGGGTTGTTCGGCCTGGGCGACCCGGACGAGCCCCGCCACCGGGGCGTGCACCGGGTCACCGTCGCGGACGGCGAGGGCCAGGCGGGTGGTCTCCGCGCGGGGGTCGACCAGCCAGCTCTGGAGCACGCCGAGCACGGCGAGGCCGACGGCGTGGGCACGGTCGGGCACCGACCGGCCCGGCTCGCCGTCGCCGACGCGCAGCACCAGCAGCGGCGGCAGCGGCCCGTCCGGGGGTGTGCCGTCGGCGAGCGTCCAGGAGGGCGCGGGCGTCGCCGGGAACGCCGCGGGCGACCAGTCGACGGCGTACAGCCCGGCGGGGGCGGGCGGGGGCGCCGGC
>NZ_WAAS01000078.1:0-25966 GCF_008806585.1 Micromonospora sp. AMSO12t | reverse complement strand
TCAAGCAGTTCGTCGCGGCGATCCAGAGCGACACTCTGGTGCTGGAGCCGCGCCACCCCGGCTGGCTGCTCGACCCGGCCAGGCATGAGCTGGTCCAGCCCGCGAGCGCGCCGGAGATCGCCGAACGAGTGAGCCGGGTCGTCGGAGCACCGCTGATCGGCACAGACGCCTACCAGGCACTGTTCCGGTCGATCGTCGAAGAGGGCCGCGCCAACCCCGCCTTACCACAGGCGCAGGCGGAGGAGGTGATCCGTGAGGCGTGCGGCCGGCGGGGACACACGGTCACGAGGAACGCGATCCACTTCGTGCTCATCGGCCTGAAGTACAGCGGGGTCGACTGGCGGGACGCACGGCACGACGCGGCGAACCTCGCCTCGGAGTTCGCCGGTAACGTGCTGCGGCTTACGGTCAACGCCCGGATGGAGTTGTCGGAAACGGAGCGAGCCGCGGTGTGCGCGTGGATCCAGGACGAGCACTAACCACGCCAAGCCCGCCTGCCGCTACTCATGAACTCCGACCACATCCCAACGCGCTGTCCTCGGCACGACCGCGCGCCGCCACCCTTGGACGGCGGCTGCCACCCGTGACGCGTGGTCAGCGGCAAGTCGTGCGTTGTGAGGCCACCAACTGCCGGTTCTCGCTCAGGAGGTGGGAGGCCGCCACCAGCCGATCCGCAGGTCGTCAACGCGGTCGCTGCGGAGCAGGTCGGAATCGACGGCTTCCAACTCATCAGCGACGTCTACCCACAGCTGTGTGACGGACTCCCACCGCGGTGTCGTGCCTTGGTGCTCCCGGGAGAACTCCACCAGGCATCCGTGTAGCGGACCATCACGCAGGTCGATGAATAGGCCACCTCCACCACCGTCACCAGCGATGGGCAGCCATCGGGGGAGCCAGTACAACTGGGATAGAAGGGTGCCCGCTGGCTGGGCGTTCTCGCCGGCCACGAACCGTTCCATCTCCTCACGCATGCCCGGCGGGTAAGACTCCTGCTGGACCTCCAGGTGCATCCGCCAACGCTCCACCGCGATGGACACGGGGTATGGACTTGAGAAGTCAGGGATCAGGCTTGCACTTGGTAGGCCGATACCGTGCCGGACTCCGTTGGACAGCCCCCACCAGACCCGAAGGTCGGCCGGGAGCGCCACACCAAGGGCGGTTGCAACAGTGTCGATCTCGGCTGCCGTTGCCGGCGGGTTCAGCTCCGCGCGGAAGCGGGGGGCAAACCGCGACAGCCAATCCTCGATCCGGTGCCACGCCCGTTCTACGGCAGTGTCGGTATCCATGCTGCGATCAAAGCAGGCCGACCATGGCCAGTCTTCATCGCGTGGCCGAGCCCGGATCACATACGCAACCCCCGTGTTGATCGGCTCGACCGCCAGCAAGAGGCTTCGCACATCGGCCATGACAGGGCGTTGCCTCGGCGGCCATCCTGTCGCCGCCTGGCTTGCTGGATCTGTCGCACATCACCTGGCGGAGCTGCATCGCACATCAGCTGTCGGATCACACCCGAGGCGTCACCGGTGTCCCGTCACGGGACATGCGTGACGCTCACGTCCCACCTGATGCCCGACATGATCCTCAGAGGGCGCCGCGGAAACCTTCACGGTCCGCGACACGAGCGCGCATCGCGGCATGGCCGAACCGCCGGCGACGGGCTGCCACGCCCCCGTAGCGATCGGATCGCGGCAAGCCCGGATGCATCAAAGCGACCCAATTCCCCCGTCTCGCGGTTGTCGCGGCACAACGGAGGTGTGAGGCAGAATCGTGAACCGTGCCGACGTACCCCGATCCTGCTGTTCTCTATCCGGAGGTTGCTGCCGAGGGCAGCCTTGCGGCGGCGTTGCGAGCCATAGCTGTCGAGCAAGGGCTTTCCGTCCCCGTGCCGGTCACAGAGTCCAGTTCGTTGTACGGCACTCTCGTTCCGACCACCGTTCCGCACCGTGAGGAGCTGAAGGTGTCCGCCAGCTACGTAGAGCGGCGGTGGTTTATCACGGGTTGCGAGCGTGACCAAGGTCTGGCCTTGATCCAAGGAGACACGCTGGATCTCGCTCAGGTCGCTCGGGCCGCGCAGGCGTGGCATGACGGGACGCCCCTGACCGACATTCCTCAGGCCGCGTCGTTCGTGGAGTTGACCGGACGGTTCGAGGTGCCCGACCGCGATCCGACTCGGCTGGTCGAATCGGAGTGGCGGCACCTGTTGAAGGAAGCAGCGGAGGTGAGCTGGCCCGAGTACCACGCGCTAATCGAGGCCGCGTACGCCGAGCCGAGGCTACGGCAGCTCTACCCGTTCACCAGCCATTGGTCCTTGCGGTTCTCCACCAAGACCCGGCCCAACCTCTCCGGTGATGTCTTGGTGTGCTTGCATCCAAGGCGCGACAAGGACTACAGCGTCACATTGGGCTACATGGGACAGGATCTCGGCGAGACCGCTACGGCGGAGGAGGCAGTGTCATTAGCGGCGCGCAACCTGCCCGCCGACCTTGGTTCCGCGACATATGGCGCAGCCTGATCCGAGCGGGACCGGTGCTGCCGGTACGGCGGCACGCCATACACCCGCTCGGTGGCAGTTCCCTACCCCGACGGCTGTCGCGCCAGGTGACGCGCGATCGGCGGCATGAGCGTGCATTGCCGCCGAGGTCTCGTGGACGCCTGGAGGTACGTGACGACGTTGGTGCTGTCTCGCGTAGGTTCCCCAGGTGACTGTGTACGACATTGCCGCCAAGCTGCCTCCCATCGGCGTGCTGCGGGACCGCTGCAAGGCACTCGCCGTGCTGGAGTGCATCCTCGACGGTAGTGAGCCCTACTACGCCTACACCCGCTCCTGGGGTGACGACGCGGCGGCGTTGATGAACAACGGCAGCGGCGACGAGTGGGCGGTCGTGTTCACCGCCGAGGGCGCGTTCATCCGTGTGTTCGACCACGAGTCAGCGATGACGCCCTACCGCAGCCCGGACCGCGAGCTGTGGCCCGGACTGCTCGACGGCATCCCCACGGTGTTCCGACCACAGATCGAGGAACCAGCGTTCGGCGACGAGGAGGGGCAGTTCCTCGCCACCGCCGTACTGTGGCGGCTCTGCGGTGACGACCGCTGGCACGCTGGCGAAGGCATCATCTTCCCGCCGCTCCGCGGGCCGTACGACGACAACGCCCCGGACGGCTCTGGACTGCTCGAGATCCTGCTCGACGACATCGTCGGCCGGTACGTCACGTTCGCCGATGACTACTACGAGATCGAACTGGACCCGACGGTGGTCGAGCACGTCGTCGCGCACCGCCCGCTCACTGACGCCGTTGTGCAGGCTTTGAACCCAGAGATGACCGTTGCCAGGCTGCACGAGGACATCGCCGCGATTGGATACTCGATCGCGACGGCGTGACGTCAGGCCCGTAGATGGACCGCCTCGACAGCACGCTGGTCACTCAACGGTAGTACCGGAATCTGCAGCACGTGACTGGTCGGCCACGGCTTGTAACGCCCGATCGGCGGCATGAGAGCGCCTGCATGGCATGATTCACGTCATCGGGTAAGTCCGTGCGGCAGACCGCTGAAAAATTCGCTCGAAATCCGCCGTGATGGGCTTCCTGGTGAAGCGGAGCGGTCGGTGACCACCACCGTCAACCGGTCGCAACGGGGTTCACAGGGGAGGCACTGATGACGGAGTGGCCGGATCCGACGGTGTATCTGCCGTACATCGTGGAGATCGAGCAGGAAGATGGCGAGGTTCGGTCGTACCCGGCCCATTTCGTGACGATGACACCGGACTTCGTCTTCGTCCGTGATCCGGCTGGCGGGTCGGCGAGTCTTCCGACGCGCTCGGTGCGTTCGATCAGGGTCGCGGTGCAGGATCTGCCGGCAGACCATGACTCGTTGCGGGCCGAATATCCCAACGCCTATCAGCCCTGGCACCCGTTCGATGAATTGAGCCTCGAAGACATGCACAAGTCGAGGGGGACGCTCGCGTACGCGCAGCTGCGCCGCCGCCCTCCGGCGCATCTCGTCATCAAGGCGCGCGAGCGCGGCTACGACCCCACCGCCATGCTGAACGCCATCGAGAACGAGTCAAAACCGGACCCGCACTCGTTGGAGGCGCTGTATGCGAGGCGCTCCGCTGAGAACGACTACCTCGTCATCGTCAAGCCGGGAACCGATCCCTACCAAGTACTTAGTCGGCACCAGATTTCGCCCGACAACTTGTACCGCATCGTCGCCTCTTGGGGATTCGGCGCCAGGCTGACCGGCCTGCAGTTGGAACAGTCGCCGAGGGCCGGGGTCCCGGCACTTTCCGAAGACTCCGACATCGATCGCATCGAGCCCGACCCCGATCGGCTTGCACCGCATTTCCGTGCCCCACAGGAACAGCGCGTCGATGGGGAGTACATAGTCAGCGTTCGCTGCAGCGGTGATCCGCTTACCGTCGCCGCGCGAGCCGGGGTCTCCCCGAGCAGAGTGTTCGACTTCATCAACAGCTTCTCCGCTGACATGACTGACGCTCAGGTTCAAGATCTGCGCCGGGACCCCGACGTGGTGCAGATCGAGGACAATGCGACTGTCGGGCTGGACTGCTGATCGTGCGGCTGGCTGACGTCTGACTCCGCCACGATGATGGGCGGAATGCGCTTGCAGCCGACGATGCACTGTTCTCGGCACGACAGGGCGGCGCCGAACGCGCACGGTCGGCGGCAGATGCGTGCATCTGACCATGGAAAACGAGCGTCTGCGCAGTGAGCGGACGCATTGTAGGTAGGGGAAAAATTCGAGATCGGCGATGTTGCCGGTGTCAGGGAGTCGCCACGCTCCCCGGCTGGATATGCCGACCGAGCTCCGCACCACGGCGCCCACCGGGCGGCATGTTCAAGCCCCGCCGCCCCACCGCCCCGACGGCCGTCGCAGACGATTCACAGCGGCTGATGTTCGTCCTGGATCAGCAGTGGATATGCACGTGCAGTAGCATCGCGTCGGGTGGCAGTTCCATCAGATAGAGGTCCGTGAAGTGTCGGTAGTCACGGCGAAGTCGTAGGTTGTCGAGTTGGCCAGCAAGGCCCGGTGCGCTGCTGCCCATTAGATCGGGGTCGAGCCACTCGCCTGAGAGCGTCAGCAGGCCGTCGGTCGCTAGCGCCTCGCGAGCGCGCAGAGCCATAAACTCGACCCGAGACAGGCCGAACGAGACGACGGGATCGTCACCCCGGTTACGGATCCGCTGAAACGGTGCGGTGGTAAAGCCGTATCTGTTCGCCACGGCCGCGAGGAGCGGCTGCGAGTGATAGGCCTGCCACGCCTTGCGCCCGAAGTAGTCGTGGGGTTCCGCCGAACTCTCAACGAAGTGGACAAGGGGGCGCGCCGGTGGAAAGGCGGCCGCCATCTGTTGCCACTCGTCCCACTCCCGACCGGCCGCCTCGGCGGCCGCAGTGCGGACAGCCCCCAGATCGAGCAGCGCCCGCGGCCCACCGTCGCAGTAACCCCGGCCCATGACCTCGGACGAGTCGCCGCGCACCAGCCGCGGATCGTCCTCGTACCCGCCCACGACGGGGATCCTCGCGGACCAACCGATTCGGTAGCGGTCCCACCGCCCACCCCACTCATCGTCCGGGTGCTGCGGGGCATCCCGGTCGTAAGGCCGCATCGCTGCGGCCAAGGCGACGTCGATCTCGCGGCGGTCCACCGGATCGAGACACACCGTAATGATCTCCCAAGCCATGCTGCTTCTCCTACGCCTGAGGACCCGCCGCCGGGCAGGTGGCGCCATCATTCGGCGTCCTGAGTTGATCACTGAACATGCCGCCGACCCTACTGGTCGTGACAGCGGCGGCAGCCGCCAGCTATGCCGTCACGCACGGGTACGACCCTCCGGTGCACTCAACTCGACAGACCGGCACACTCAAGCGGCACATCCGGACGCTCACGCAGGCTGGGCTCGCTACGGTCCGACGTTGCAGCCGACCGGCGACGCGCAGGATGCGGCATGAGCGTGCAGGTGATCAAGCAGGGCCGTCAGCCTGCGGGAGCCATTGACGGATCGCTGAGAAATCCGCTTTGGTCAGGCCCAGGTATGGGTCGACACGGTGCAGCAGCGCCCGCGCCGGGTGATGAGCCGCGACCTATCGCCGGTCAGCATCAGTTATCTCGTTGTCAAGCCAGACGAACGGGCGTCCGGCTGCCCACTGGGTCAGGAACACGGTCTTCCAGTGCAGACCGTGCTCCGGATCCTCGTCGCCGTCCGGCCATTCGACCACGGGCAGGTCCGGAAGCCCGAGCCGGCGTGAGACGACCTCGTTCGCCTCCGCCATCCACGTCGTTGCCCAGATCAGCTGGCATCCCAGAGCCAACAGCCTGCGCCCGTCGTCTGGGTCAAGCCGATCGAGTAGAGGGTTGCCGGTATCATCCAGTGGCTGCATGACGGCACCGCCTAATACTCCAACGTCACTTCGCCTGTCTGCGCTGGTAGTGGGATCGTCGGGCTCTGGCTTGGGATGTTCGTCGCCAGATCGACCAGTGCAGGGTGTGCGCTGGCGGTAGCGCCGCAGCGAGGACGAAGGCGTTGAGGAGTCGGCGGATCTCGGCGACGGTCAGCGTGATGATCTCCGGGTCGGCGTCGGGCTGCTGCGCTGTGGCGGCGAGGATGGTCAGGACGGCCAGGGCGAGCATGGCCAGGGTGATGAACCGGTGCCAGCCGGTCCAACTGCGGATTTGGTAGTGGTCCAGGCCGACCTGGCCTTTCCCGGTCTGGAACAGTTCTTCGATGCTCCAGCGGGAGCCGGCGACGGTCACGAGGGTGTGTAGCGGCACCGGGCGGGGTGACCAGCACAGGTAGAAGGCCAGCTCGCCGGTGGTCCGGTTGCGACGGATGAGCAGCCACCGATGCTCACCCAGGGTGGTGGCGGTGGTGATCCAGGCCCACAGGTAGTCGCGAGGACCTTTCGCCCCTGGCCCGCAACTGTGCAGCTGCCACTCGCGGGTGGGGATCCGCTTGGCAAGGTCGTCGACGCGTACGAGGGTGCGGCCGTCGTTGACCGCCACGCGTCGGTCGCAGCCGATGGCCAGGGCGTAGCCGATCCCGCGGTGTTCCAGGTCAGCGCGCAGGCCCGGGTCGGCGCCGTAGACCTCGTCGCCGGTCACCCACCCGGCCGGAACTCCGGCGTCCAACGCGGTGGCGATCATCTGCCGGGCCAGGGCCGGCTTCGTAGCGAACCCGACCTGATCGGGAACGCCTGCGGCGGTGAGACGGTCGGGACGGTCGCACCAGGTCGTCTCCGGCATGTAGAGCCGGCGGTCGATCATCGCCCGCCCCGCTGGTGACACGTAGGCCAGGAACACCCCGACCTGGCTGTTCTCGACACGGCCGGCGGTGCCGGTGTACTGCCGCTGCACCCCGACCGAGCACACCCCTTTCTTGAGGAAGCCGGTCTCGTCGGTGACCAGCACGGCGTCGGGGTGGCCGAGTTGCTCGATCAGCCAGTCACGCACGTCATCGCGCACGGCGTCGGCGTCCCACACCGCCGTACGCAGCAGCCGCTGCATCGCCTGCGGATCGGCGTGACCAGCGCGTTCGGCCAAAGACCAGCAGGTTTTACGTTCTACGTCCGACAGTAGCCCTTCCACGAACTGTGCCGCCGTCGCACGCGGTTCCGGCCGCACGAACCGGTCAGCACCATCGAGGCGCACCGGGCAGTCCGACTCACCGCGACACCGGTCGGCGACGGCGGGTGGCGCGGCTGGACCGAGCACAGTGTCGTGTTCTGCACCCTGCGCGCCGGAGACAGCGGCCAGCCCGGCTGGCGGGTGGCGCACTACGACGTCCAGCCAGTGCGGCCATGAACAGCAGCACGGCGTGGAAATGGGGCGCCGCCGCCCTGGCCGTCGCGTTCCTCGTACCGCTCACGCTGATCATGGTCGGCGGAGTGGCGGTGGTGGCGTCGCCCCCCTACCAGTGCACCGTCGTCCCACCGTCTCCCTCAGCTAACCCTGCCGAAAGCACGGCAGACGCCTCCTGGAACCCGGCGCAGGTCGGCCACGCCGCCACCATCGTCCGGGTCGGCGCCGAGAAGAACGTGCCGTCGAAGGGGTGGACGGTTGCCGTAGCGACGGCGATGCAGGAGTCGACACTGCGGAACCTTGCCAACTCAACGGTGCCGGAATCCCTGGGCATTCCCCACGAGGGTGTCGGCCGTGACCACGACTCCGTGGGCCTGTTCCAGCAGCGGCCCGGGTGGGGCACCGTCGCGCAGCGCATGAGGCCCGACTACGCCGCCGGGAAGTTCTACGACGCTCTGGTCACGGTCAACGGCTGGGAGCACATGTCCCTGGCCGAGGCCGCCCAGGCGGTGCAGGTCTCCAGGTACCCGGACGCGTACGCGAAGTGGCAGAGCGAGGCCCAGCGCCTGGTGCAGCTCGTCCGCGGCCAGCTGGGCATCAGCTGCAGTGGGGGCGCGACCGGCGAGTGGCGAGTGCCCTTGCCCGAGGGCAGCTACAGCGTCGGTGACGGATGGGGCGCCCTGCGGGGGAACCGCGCTCACCGCGGGATCGACCTGATCGCCCCCACCGGCACACCGGTCCTGGCGGCCGCCGCGGGCACCGTCACCTCCGCCGAGTGCACCAGCGCCTACTGCGACCGCCCCGGCAACCCTGACCTGCCCGGCTGCGGGCTGACCGTCGAGATCCAGCACGCCGGCGGAATGGGCAGCACCTACTGCCACCTGGTGTCCCTGAGCGTCGCCCCCGGGCAGTCCGTCGACGTCGGCCAGGAGATCGGCCGCGTCGGCTCCACCGGCCACTCCAGCGGCCCGCACCTGCACTACCAGATCCACCGAAACGCGCCGCCGATCAACAACCAGACGGCCCAGGACCCGGCAGCCGTCATGGCTGACCTCGGTATCCGCTTCTGACCTCCGCCTCCTGTGACTGGAGACCCGATGGACCAGATCAAAGCCTGGACGATGCTGTTCCACCTGCAATCCCGAATGCCCGGGATGTCAGTGGATCGGCTGGCCGCACCCATCAGCCACGCACTGACCGGACGGATGCCCACGTCGCCGGCCGCCGAACGCGCCGTCGTCGAAGCCGCGTGGAAGCCCGGCTACCGGAGCGGTGCGGAAGCCGGCCACCGGCGAGCCGTGGAAGGTTTCCAGAACGCTGCCTTTGACGCCATGTCCCGACTCACTCGCACCGGAATCGACGACCCCGACGCCCGCAACCTCCTATGGGCGGTGGCAGAAGCCGCCACCGTCATCGGCCGGACCGGCCCTCAGGACACCCCCGGCCATGCTCGCGAGAGCGCCCACCTGGCCGCCCGCAACGACTACCCCGACCTGAGTCCCATCGCCGCAGGCGTCGTCGCCGGCTGGAACCACGGCCAAAGCCAGGGGCGGCAGGACGCCCGCCACTCCACCAGCCAAGCGATCTACGCCGCCTTGGCCAAGAGAATCGGCGAGCACCAGATCAGCAGGACGCAGATCGACGGACGACCCGCCGTGGACTGGTTCGTCGACGTCATCGGCGGAGTCCTCAAGGCCCCGCCCGAAGAACCCACGCTCCCATCTTTCCCGGTCGCTTCCACAGTGGCCGCCGCTTTCCGGCCATTGCCGGCCAGCCACACCGCTGCCCCCACCGTGAGTCCGGCGGCCGCCGTTCCCCAACCGGCATCGCCCCGGCGAAGCCGCTGACGAATTCCCATCCCAGCCTCGCCGCCCAGCCACGCCAACCACCACCACTGAAGGGACCGCGATGAGTATTCAGCCGCAACTTGCCCGAGACGCCATCATCACCGCGCTGCAGGACCAGATCGACGACCTCACCGCGACCTGCGAGGCGCAACAGCGCCAGCTCGACGCCCAGCAGAGGCTCATCAACCAGCTTGCCACCCGGATGGGCCTGCACCAGGACGGATCGGCGGGACGCTGACATGGCTACCCGACGAGGGATGTCGCCAAGCGACAAGCAGCGAGAACAATGGGCCGCCGAACGACGGGCCAAGCTCGCCGACCTCCACGAGCGCGTCGTCGCGGAGGTCGGCAAGATCACGGACAGCGATCAGTGGCGCCGGTGGCTTCAGTTCGCCGCCAAGTTCCACGGCTACTCCTTCAACAACGTCTTGCTGATCATGGCACAGCGCCCAGATGCAACGTGGGTCGCCGGCTACAAGCGGTGGAAGACCGAATTCGGCCGGCACGTGCGCAAGGGTGAGAAGGGCATCGCCATCCTGGCCCCGGTCACGAAGCGCGTGACGGACGATCCGCAGGAAAGCCCCGAGGACCGCAGCGAGCCCGTGATGCAAGACCCTCAGCAGTCGGCGGCGGAGCAGGCCGCCCAGCAGGCGCGAGTCCTGTACGCGTTCAAGCCCGTGGCAGTCTTCGACATCAGCCAGACCGAAGGTCCGGACATCGATGTGCCCGGCGGACCTGCATTCGCTGACGTCATGCCCCAACTCCTCGAGGGCCAGGCGCCCGCAGGGTTTTACGACCAGCTGGTCATGCTCGCCGAGGAGCGGGGATACACCGTTGAGCGCGGTGACTGCCGAGGCGCGAACGGCTTCACCGACTACACCAACCGGTTGATCAGGGTCCGCGACGACGTGGACGACGCCCAGGCAGTCAAGACGATGATCCACGAACTCGGACACGTGGACCTGCACACGCCGAGCGACTTCGGTGGGGACACCACCCGCGGCTGCCGCGGCGAGCGTGAGGTCGAGGCCGAAAGCGTCGCATTTCTGGTCGCCGAACGCTACGGGCTGGACACCTCGACGTACACCTTCGCCTACGTTGCTCTATGGGCGCAGCGCGCCGCCGAGCAGACCGGCCAGAGCCCAGAGGCCCTCGTGCAGGCCGCCGGCCAGCGCATCGTGGCCTCCGCATTCCGCATCACCGAAGCCGTCGACATCAATCGCACCCCCGACGGCGTCACCGTCGCACCAGCGCTGGCCGCCCAAGTGACCAGCGGTGTACGCCGCGCCTCGGCGGCGCGTGCCACCGCCGAAGCCTCCGCCAGCCGTGCGACCGCCCGCATCGACCAGCCGCTCGTCGCAGCCGCACGCGCGTTTCCGCCGCTTCCCCGAACGGTGCACGCCGGCGACCTGGCTCCAGCCCCGGCCGCTGCCAACGCCGTCACCGCCCGGAGAGGAGCGCGCCTACCATGAGCCCACCCTGCCTCGGTGGACTTCTCGGTGCGCGCCGTGCTCAGGACCCACAACCGATCCTTCGTCATCATGGCTATGACGGCCGAGATGGGCTCCACCGGGGCGGCCATAACTGGACCCACCACGGGCGGTCTCGCCGAGAGCCAAGTAACGGTGCGTAAGGGTCAAGACTGCTGGTGTGCCGCACACGACAATGCGCGGATCTGTCGATGAGCGGACACGACGTGGCCACGCAAACCAGTTGACGGCACCGGCAGGATGCTCGGTGTGCGTACGTTCAGTGACCTGGTCGATGAGGCCGCCGCAGTGGACGTGTCCGGCTGGGACTTCGGCTGGCTCGAAGGCCGGGCGACGGAAGAGCGGCCGCCGTGGGGATACTCGCGGTTGATCGCATCGCGCCTGCCCCAGGTTACCTCGGCCCTGGACATCGACACCGGTGGCGGCGAGATCATCGCCGAGGTGCCGCACCTACCGCCGAGAATGGTCGTCACCGAAGGCTGGCGCCCGAACGCCGAGCGCGCCCGTCGGGCGTTGTCGCCCCGCGGTGTCGAGGTCGTGCCCGTCGAGCAAGGCCGGCCCCTGCCCTTCCCCGACGCCAGCTTCGAGCTGGTGACGAGCCGTCATCCGGTGGACCCCGACTGGAACGAGATCGCCCGCGTGCTCACCGATGACGGCACGTACCTCGCCCAGCACGTCGGGCCGGCCTCCACGTTCGAGCTCATCGAGTTCTTCCGCGGCCCGCTGCCGCGGGAGCGGCTCGGCCGTCACCCCGATCGTGAGGCCGCGGCAGCGCGGGCGGCCGCGCTCGAGATCGTGGACCTGCGCACCGCTCGTTGCCGGATGGAGTTCTTCGACATCGGCGCGGTCGTCTACACCCTGCGCAAGTGCGTGTGGTGGGTGCCCGACTTCACGGTGGAGCGGTACCGGGACACCCTCGAGCGACTGGACGCCCACATCCGCCACCACGGCGCCTTCGTGGCCCACTCGACTCGGACCCTCGTCGAGGCCAGACGCGCACCCCGCTGAAACGCTGCACCGGCTCGTCGACCCGGACGCGGTGACCGCTCGCATCGTCGCCTCGACCGCAGGATGGGACTCCCCAGCCGACTGAGGCCGACACGCGCTCATGCCGCCGATCGCGCTTGCCAGCGAGGCGTTCTGAGAGACGGGACGCTGCTTGCCCGTACGATCTCGGCCGTGCACACCACCCCGCTGGCTCCGATCGATATGGACGCGGTCTTCCCGCAGTTGCGTGCGTTCGCGCGGACGACCATCCGGCTGCATCCACGCAAGGGCTCGCCGTCGGTCGAGCAGAGCTCCGTGGGCGGGTCGCTGCTGTGGCCGGCGAACGAGCCCTGGCCAACCTGTGACGGTGAAGGTCTGGACGATCATCCCGCCGAGGCTGAGGTGCCACTCGTGCCGGTCCTGCAACTGCTCGCCGACGATGTGCCCGAGCTGCCATTCCCAGAGGGCTCGGACGTGCTGCAGGTGCTGTGGTGCCCCTTTGACCATGATCCCTGGAGTGCTCCGCTTCCGCGCTTGCGCTGGCGGCGACGATCAACGATCGGACCCCGACTGGCGGCGATGCCCACGCCACACGAGGACGCCGAAGCGTGGTATGTGCCCGACGCGTGCGTCGTCGATCCCGAGCGGGTGGTCGAGTACCCGTCGTACGACCTGCCGCATGAGGTGTGGTCGCAGATCCAGGAAGCGGCGCGCCGGGTCGAGGCTGACCACGGCTGGGAGTACGACACCGACCTGGCGGTCGCTTCCGGGATCAAGGTCGGCGGCTACCCCGGCTGGACGCAGTCGCCTGACTGGCCGGTTTGCATGTGCGGGGTTCGGATGGAGCATCTGCTCACCATCGCCACCTGGGAGTTCAGCCGGGGCGACGAGCGACGTTGGGTCCCGCTGGAGGACCGGCCCGCAATGATCGGATGGGGCTTCGACAGCCCGGATGACCATCCGTGGCGGTCGCTTCAGAACCCGGCAGGATTGATGCTCGGCGACGCCGGCGGCGTCTACATCTTCGTCTGCACATCATGTCCAGAGCGTCCCCACGACCACCGATTCGACTGCTCCTGACCCGACAGGAGTCACTGACAGCGCCCGAACCGGCATCCGGATCTGCCGCCGATCGTGCGCGCTCTCCGCTGCGGTGGGCCTCCCCGTCAGTAGCAGCCGCAGCTCCGGCGAGGTGCGGACCTTACGATTGCTCTGGCGGCCGCACGTGTGGAGCCACTCGTTCTTCAGCAGCGAGGTTGTCACGCCAGTAGCGGTAGACCAGGCCGGGTACCACCTCAACCGACCCTGCTGCGACGAGACAGGCCAGAAGATCACCCCCGACCGGTGCGTCGACGTCGAAGGCAACGATCGCTGGTGGCTCTTCACCGACGTGCCGACGCACCAGTGCGCGCTCGTCGAGGGTGGATTCCCGGAACCGAGGATCCCGGAATTGGGTCGGGCAGGCCATGTATGCGACGTCTGTGAAGACCACCTCGAGACCGTGGTGGTAGGTCAGGTCGTGTCCCGCGGCCAACCGAAGCTGGGAGCCATCGAAGTGCAGCACGTCCCAATCCCACCAAGATCCCTCAGGCAGTTCGATCACACCGTCGATTCTCCCATCGGTGATCAGTCAATGGATCGAGTCGGCATCCGGATCTGCCGCCGACTGCGCGACTGCGGAGGCGAGCGCTGTCAGCACAGCGGTGATCGGTACAGCACTTCGACGTACCTGATCTCGTCGTGGACCACGTCGAGGATGAGGTAGCCCGGCCATGGCGCGTCGAGGCAGACATTGCGGTGGCCATCGCCGTAGGCCTCAGCCGGCTTCGGCGCGGTGTGGAAGCTCTGGCAGAAGTCGTCTCCGCAACCGCACGTCTGCACGACTCGCAGCCGCCCGACCTGCTCCGCCAGCCGTTTCTCGCCTTCGGCCGCGAGCGCCGCAGCGAGTTCGGCGGTGAAGACCGGCCACCTGGCAGAGAGCAACGGTGCGTGCGCCGGATGGTTTTCCACGAGGAGGCAAGCTACCGGTGCGATGCCCCGAGCACACACTCATTTGCCGCAGTCCCGGGGGATACTCGGCATATCTCCAAGTTTAAATTAGTGTAGCCGCATCCAGGCTTAGGTCGATACTGTCTCGCCGTGGTGCAAGCCAGGCGGTACCCCTATGTCGGTCCGGCCGAGTTCCGCGACCGGGTGACCGCGGTGGACGCTGTTGCCGTGGACTCAGTTGCCTCGCTCGACGAGTGGCTGGCCCGGCGCGACCGCGGAGACCTCGCCGAACCGGTCACGTTCGTCGTTGCTCTCGATGGCGTGCTCAGGCTGGCGCCGCGTCGTAGCGAACACATCGCCCTCGCGGGCGGGCGGGACGTACTCGCCGCCGGTGAGATGGCGTTCACCCCCGCAGGCATCGGTTGGCGCGTCGCGGAGGTGACCAACCAGTCGACTGGCTACTGCCCCGACCCGGACTGCTGGCCCGCTGTGGCCAAGGCGCTCGCCCGAGTCGGCGTACCGCATCCTGGCGGCTTCACCGACCGGGTCATCTTTCGCCGTTGCCCGAGCTGCGGCGAGCGCAACATCGTGCGGGACAAAGACTTCACGTGCGTCCTGTGCGATGGCGCCCTGCCCGCGCAGTGGAACCTTACCTCCGGCTGACGGGCTCCGGATCTGCCGCTGATCGTGCTGTCGGTCGAAGCGCCGATATGCACGTTTTATCGTGGCTGGATGCTGGATCTCCTCCCCCACGGCCGGCCGGACACCGCTATCTTGTTCCGCGGATCGTGGGGAGGGGATCGGCGTTGGCGGATCTGCGGGGACTGGTGGGGGAGATGGCGTCGGCGCTGGCCGGCACCGACATTGCGGTCCTGCAAGGGCGTTACCAGCCCCGGGGCGGCAGCTCGCTGCACACGTTCGACGCTGCCGGGCGGTCGGCGTTCGCGGACACCGGGTTCGCCATGCACGACCTGCTCCGCCGGGTGGACGAGGTGCTGCGCCCGGACGGGGAGGACCGTCCGCTCGTCGTCGAACTCGCCCGCGACGGGGCTGGGCGCGCCGAGCTGCGATACACCTTCGACCTTCCCACCGTGGCGCCGGTGCGGCTGGTGCTCGATCCGGCCTACCGGCACCCCAACCACCCGGCCTCGCCGATGCCGGCGCCGCCCGGTATCGCCGTCACCGACCGGCCCACCGACCCAGAGGTCCTCGCCACCATCCGGGGCCTCGTCGCGGAGTTCGTGAGCGAGAACACCCGGAAGACGGGGCGCACGCCCGAGTTCGGCGCCGGGCATTCGGAAGAGGACATTCGCGCCGCCGAGGCGGCGATGGGCCTGCGGCTGCCTGAGGACCTTCGGGCCCTGTACCGCACGGTGTCCGGCGATGAGGAGTACGGGCTGCTCGGCGCGGGGGCCCTGCTGCCGTTGGACTCCGTGGTGGCGGCGTACCTGGCCGGCAGGCCCGGGGCCGGCTTCGGTCCCGACGACCTGTTCGCGGTGTTCCCGGTCGTCTATGAGGCGTACCCGCCGGGGCGGGTGCGGCGGGTGTCCCGCAACGACTGGTGGGTGGAGGTCGGCACCGACTGGGGCGGGAACTACTGCATGGTTGACCTCGATCCCGGGCCGAAGGGCACCTGCGGGCAGATCATTCAGTACGGCAGGGACTTCTACGGGCCGGTGGGGTATGTCGCCGAGTCCGTGACCGCGGCGCTGCACGACGTGCTCGCGGCGCTACGGGACGACGGTACCCCCCGGCGCGCCTCGGCCCATCCGCAGTACAGCCACTCCGAGCAGGTGGGGGAGCGGCGGATCGCCGACGTCGTCGCCGGGCTCGACGTACAGGAGCTCTACCTCAACGAAGGGACTACCCTCCATCTGGCGGAACTCGCGCCGCTCCGCCGCCTGCGCAGCGTCTCGATCAACCGTGCGACAGCGGTCACGGCGGCCGTGTCGCCCGGCGTGCCGGTCGAGTGGCTGTCGATCGACGCCGTCGAGATCGACCTTTCGTCACTGGGCGGGCATCCGACCCTGTGGGGACTGAAGCTCGCCTCCCGCTCCCCGGTCGCGATCGGGGCGCTGGCCAACCTGCCGGCCCTCGCCCACCTCGACCTGTCCGGGGCCCACGTGAGCGACCTGTACCGGGTCGCGGACTTGCCCGGCCTCCGGGTGCTGGAGCTCAGCCTGGCCCAGTGGCGGGAACTGCGCGAGCGCGATGCGCTGCCGACCGGGCTGGCGGCCGCAGCGCTGAACGGATTCGCCCGGCTAAAGGAAGCCGACGAGTGGGCCACCTGGCTGCGAGGAGCCGCCGGCCCGCGGTGAGCGGGCGATCACGTACTTCTTCTCCTGCTCGTCACGCGTCGACCAAGATTGGGTGCACGGATAAGTAGCCGCCGAACGTGCATCGCGAAGCGTCACAGAGGACTCATCAAGTCAACGTCCGGTCGTGCCGATGAGAGTTAACTGCATAGAGCGGCTGGAGCCTGCCGTTACGTAGGCTCGCTCGGCGGGAGATGCGGCTGTGGCGTCCGGCCCCGGCCCTTTCGGATGTACTGGACCCGGGCCTCGTCGAGGCTCAAACTGCCGTTCGGCCCGCCCCTGACGACTGCGCTGTCGTGGTTGTCCTGGCCATCATCCTCCCACCAGCACTCATCGCAGATTTCGTAGCTCCCTCGCTCCGACAACGTGGCGTGGCCGCAGCATGGACAGGTGTAGGGAACATCGCGGACCGCCGCGATGACGTTCTTCAGCGATGTGTATCGGTGTAGCCAGTCCACCCGGCGGCGACCTAGGTCGTCATCGTCTGCACTGATGGCTCGTGTGGCTACGGGATCCCGTTGTACGGGACTGTCCTCCGTCGGCTTGTGGATTACGGCGAGGCGGTCTCGGACGTGTGGATCCGCTACCGAGTGGGTGCGACGAGCACCGTCGCCCCCGGCGTCTTCCGTAGCTACCCGTTGCTCCTCCGGCATGACACGCCATCGCCACGGGCCCACATCGCCGAGGCGGCCAGTGTGCCGGAGCAGAACGTGCGTAGAGTGCTCCCGTTTACCCGTCTCCTGCCGCTGCTGGGTCGTCGCATCCGGAGCCAGCCGAGCCAGAATGCGTGTACTGAACTTCGCAGGTGGCCACCAGTTCACTTTCAGGCCCTGGGTGATGTCGTACGTGTGGAGCACGACCTCGGCGACGCCGAGCGCTGCGAACCCGCTGACGTCGCAGGACCCGAAGTGCCACGCCCGCATATCCGGCCCTGCGGCCCGCAGCGCCGCGACGAGCAGTCCGCCGCATGCCTCGACAGCGGCCAACACGTCTGACACCGGCGCATCGTCGCGGATCACCAGATCCAACGGCAGGTATGCACCCTGTACCCGGCCCGCCACTTGAGCCGCGTGCGCGAGCAAATCATGGCCGATGTGGGCGAGCGTCTGTCGGCACGTCCAGTCGAGGGTGCCAGCGGCGACCGACCAGTCGTGGGCCGAAAGCGGTTCGAGGACCTCGCCCATCATTCGGACGGCACGCTCCAGATCCTGAGCTTCCATGCCGCGCATTCTGGCAGACCGGGCAGGCACCCAGACCGCCAGAAAAAAGGCTTCCTACATCCGAATCTGCCGCCAGGCGCGCGCCACGCAGCCGCCGAGCCGGCGCAGGTGCTGTCCGTCGGAGATGCGTGCGTCCGATTAAGGTCCGGCGGATCGGTCTTGTTGCGCGGCGGCGTCAGGGATGAGTGGTCGAGCGTTTCGGACCGCTCGTACGGCCGGTTGTCGTCAATGGGGTGCCCGTCGTCGCGGACGACCTAAAGAGTACGGTTGCCTGTCAGGGACGACGCCAGAAGACATCCCGGAGGATGGCATTGCCGACACGTGCGTCGGTGACCCAGGTCGCGCCCTTGTGTTCGAAGGGAATGCCGGAGCGGTAGAACAGCACTACGGCCGGCACGAGTGTCACGCACCCGACGGCCCAAGCGGCCATGAAGACCGAGTCTGGCAGCGCGGGCACGTTCGGCGCCCCGGAGGCGATGCCCCAAACAACTACCGGAAGCAGCGCGAGGTTGGCCGTGCGGGCCAGCCAGATCCCGGCGCGGTACGTCGAACTTCGTCTTATCTCCAGCAGGGCATCGTTCGTGACCGGCGACATGCGGCCCAAGGTAGAACGAGCGCGCCACGTCCAGTGGTCAGCGGATCAGGGTGACCGTCTTCCATCCTCGCAAGACTGATCTCGGGGGCATCTTGCTGCAGTACCAGACCAGATCGGTGCCTCGCTGTGGAGCCGGTTCTGGTCGGCATCCGCTTCTGGCGCGATCCGCGCGCTCACGTCGAGAACAGTGCGTGCACCTGGCTCGGTCAGGCCCAGGCACCAAGACAGTTTGGCGATACGCTCTCTTCGTGACCGATAGGGCGGAGAGGGCGGAGCGGATCCGACTCCTGACGGAGATGGCACGGACGATGCTGGCATCCGGTGCCGACGGGGATCAGGTAGCCAAGGAGTTGCTTCGGCGCACCGATTCCCCAATCTCTGCGATCAAGGCCGTTGCTGACGCGACCGGTGTGGGCTTGGGCGATGCGAAGTGGGTTGTGCACCGTAACCTCAACCCAGAGGTTCGCCAGGCTGCGGAGAGCCTCTGGGACGAACTGCTCGACGGCATCAGATAGTTCCAGGATTCGACGGGCGTAACGGATACGGCACGTTGAGCCAGTCAGACGAGGTAGGGCGGCTGGGAGGTTGCCGTCAGCAAGGTCAGGTACGGATCTGCCGCGAGATGGGCGCGTGGACGGTCGCTCTCCAGCATCGTGACGATCGATGTCGGGGCTGCTTCAGATCTCGAAGTCCTCTGCCCACCGCTCCCATTCGACATCGCTTAGGCCCGCCGGCGCTCCTTGAGAGGACGGCAGCGTGGCATCGTCTTGCAACCACACGATTACCAGCTGCGAGCGATGGAGTACAGGATCCTTGCCGTCATTGACGGGCCCTGACGAGAACCGTCCCATCACGATCACTGATGGGAGCGACTCAACCGGCCCGAACGGCAGCGAACCACCACCCTGGTCTGACTCCTGGGTGCGTGGAGGGTCGATAACGTGGACCGGTGCGCCGGGCAGGACACGCGCCGCTCGCTTCGCCAAGCTGCCCATGATCATGTCGTTCAGTCGCCGCATCGGGTAGCCCTCGATCAACCCTCCGTACGTCAACACCAGATGCACCTCGGTCAGTGCGATGTCACGCCCGTTGGGCAACACAACCAGTGCCAAGTCCACAACCGTGGAAGGTACGTGATACCCGTGACGGCACCGCCGCTCGCCCGCCTCGCCCCGTGCCCGGCGCGCTGTCATGCCGCGAGTCGCGCGTCAGACGGCCAGCATGTCGGTGTGTGGGGTGGTCAGATCTGGTGCTCGACCCGATGCCGCAGGTACTCATCTGGATGGGTGCGGGCGATGCGAATCGCCTCGGCCACCGTCTCGTGCAGATCCTCGGGGTACTGCTTCCCACCGAGGTCGAGCCCTGGAAGAATGCACCGGCGGACATCCAGGTCCTCGTTGGTGACGAACACGCGTAAGGCGGTTTCGTGCCACTCCTGGCGGAGGTCGGCGAACGCGTCGTACTCGGCTTTACTCTCAGCCGTCGGGGAGCGGGAGCCGGCGAGGTAGGTGAGGGGAACCTGCGTTCAGTACCAGACTCGCGCTGCGCCGGCCCGTTCAGCGTTGGTGCCCGTCCGGAGATGTTCGAGCAATGCGTTCGCGCTTACGTGGGCGCTGGGAACGAGGCCGTGTAGGTCGAGCGCCTGCTGGCCCCGTACCCGTGTAGCCGGACGACGAGCTTCGCCCGGCTCGGCCTGCGGCTTCGGATGTTGGCCGCCCAGGCCGTACTCGACGCGCGCCGGCCCGGCGGTGTCATCCGCCGTCAGCAGGGCAGGGGTGCCTTGTCACCGACCCCCAGACTTGGATGCGCGAACTCTGAACTTCCGTGTGTTGACCCATTCCGGCGCTGAGTGTGCGATTATCGCACCATGGCTGATGGCTGGGACTGGCCCCTCGTCGGTGAGCAGGTACGACAAGCCCGCCTGTCGTTGGGGATCTCGCAGCAGGATCTCGCGGCGATGGTGGGGCTAGACCGCACCATGTTGGCCAAGGTTGAGGCTGGCAGCCGCCGTTTGGACGGCTTGGAGCTGGCTCGGCTTTCCAAGGCACTGAAGGTCTCGATGGAGTACTTGATTGAGCCGCCGCCAGCGGTGTTGTCCCGGCGGGCAGCACCGCTGACCGAGGAAACCGACACTGAGGCGGCACGGTCGTCGGAACGCCTCGAAATCGCCATGGCTGAGTGGCTGCGCAATGTCCAGCAGTTGCTGGACCTTGGCGTATTGCGTGCCCGTCCGCTGCTTCGCTATCCGCACCCGGTGGCATCCGGGGATGATGCGCGTCAGGCCGCCCGGTGGTTGCGACAGCGGTTCGAGCTCGGCGATGAACCGATCGACAGCATCATGGACGTCTGTGAGCGCGCAGGTCAGTGGGTTCTGGTCACCGACCTGCCAGGCGACGGCGCATCGCTCATCGAGGGCGACATCGCCGTTGCTGTCGTGAGCACTACGGGCGATCCTGGCCGCCGTCGGGCTACCGCTGCGCATGAGTTGGGGCATCTCATCATTGGTGATGAGTATTCCGCCGACCTCGGCGTGAGTGCCTCACGTGCAGAACGGGAGGCGGTGATCGATGCCTTCGCCGCGGAACTGCTGCTGCCCGTGCAAGCAATTGCCGCAGCCGGAGCCCGTGGGACGGTGAGCCGCGATCAGATCGTGAGCTATGCGGCTCGATACCGTACCTCTTGGTTGCTGGCGTTGCGGCAGGCTGAGCAGGCAGGGACCATCGACCCAGAGACGCGTGGGTCCTGGGGCCGGGTTCGGCCGACCCACGTGGAGTTCATGGAGGCGTTGGGCTGGGCACCGCAGCCCGACCTTGCGTCGGTACGGGTATCGCCCGCCTACGCAAAGGCCGTGATGGAGGCGTGGCGGAACAGGCGAATCACCCGGGCCAGGGCTCTGGAGTTGATGCATGGCCACATCGCCGAGGCGGATCTACCGCAGGACGACGACCTGGAGATCGCGCCGTGAGCGGGTCGGCGCAAGCCACCTCTGTCTTTGTGCTCGACACGATGGTTCTCAGCCACTTCACCCTCGCTGACCGCCTAGACGTCTTGCAGGATCTGCTGCTCGATGCCGATTGCTGGACGACTCAGGTGGTTCGGGAGGAGTTGCGGGCGGGATCTGCGGATCATCGTGAACTGGCCGTCGCTTGCGAGGCGGACTGGCTGACCACTGCCCAGCTGGACACGCTCGATGAAGTGCGGTGCTTTACCAAATGGGCCGCGCGGCTCGGCTCGGGTGAGCGCGACCTCGGGGAAGCGTCCGTCCTCGCGGCCGCCGAACTGCGGGGAGGGGTGGCCATCACGGACGACAGGAACGCGACGCAGGTCGCCCGTGCCCACGGCGCCCGCGTCCACGGCACCATTTGGCTTCTCGCGGGGGCCTGCCGGGACGGCAAGCAAACCCTGACGGCTGCGGGGAATCTCATTGAGGCACTGAGAGTAACCGGTGCTCGTCTGCCCTGCTCTGGAGCGGAGTTCCCGGACTTTGCCCGTAAGCACAACCTCCTGTAGTCGCTACTGACAACTTCATGGCTTAACGGAGGGCAGTGCCTTATACGCGGCGGCTAGAGTCTTCGCGTGGTCGACCGGAAGCTGCTCTTGTCCGACCTGCAGAAGTAGGCCCGACCAGCACAAGACCGCCTGGCGCACCCGGGTGGAGGCTGGCTGCGCGAACGCGGCGGTGAGCTGCCGCGAGTTCAGATCGCCGAGGATCTGCTAACCCAGGTGCGGATCAGCAAACGCTCGACGTCGCGGGGTAGTGCATTGAGATGCTTCTATAGCTGTCAAGTGCTGGCCATGGCTGGGTTGGCTCCGTTCAGGGTCCGGAAGAGTTGCCTGCTGATGTAGCGCTTGAGGCTGCGCATGATCTCGCGTTTGGTGCGGCCCTCGCCGGTGCGGCGGGTGACGTAGTCGCGGGTTCGCGCATCGTGGCCCATGCGGACCAGCGCGACGGTGTAGAGCGCTCGGTTCAGGCGCCGGTCGCCGCCGCGGTTGAGCCGGTAGCGGGTGGTATTGCCTGAGAGGGCTGATAGAGGTGACGCGCCGGCCAGGGCGGCGAACGCCGCTTCGGAGCGGACGCGTCCGGGGTGTGACCAGGCGAGTAGAACGGTTGCGGCGACGATGGCGCCGACACCGGGTAGGGCGAGCAGTTGCGGCGCTTGCGCGGTGACGGTTTGGTGCAGTGCAGTGCAGTGCCGTGTGGTTGGCGGCGAGTTCTGCGTCGAGAGCGCGGATGCGCCGGGCCAGTCGGATGGCCTCGGCGCGGCAGATGGCCAGGGTGTCGTTGTCGCTTCGGGGTGCGCCAGGCCGTGACGGTCGCGATCGTTGTGGTGGTCAAGGTGCGGCGGGCATCAATGCCGAGATCGACGGTGCGTAGCAGTGCGGTCAGCGTGTTGATCGCGCGGGTGCGCTCGCCGCTCATCTGCTCGCGGGCTGCGGTCAGGACTCGCAGGGCGGTGCGATCGCCGGTCGCTCGCGGCCAGCACAGGTGGTTGACGTCCAAGCTGCGAGCGGCTTGAGCCATCGCGACGGCGTCCACGGCGTCGCTCTTGCCCCGGCGGCGGCGGGTGGAGGCCGGGACATCAGGTGCCTCAGCGACGGTCAGGCCGGCTGCGACCAGATGCTCGGTGAAGGTGGCGCCATATGATCCGGCGCCGTCGATGACGATCAGTGCCGGCGCTTGCTGTGTGTGGCGTTGGATCCAGCCGACGGCACGGCGCAGCCCTGCCGGGCTGACCGGAAACTGGGCCTGCTGCATGACCACGCCGGACGCTGCTCAGCCAACGGCCGGCTGAAGTCGCGGACCGGGCCGTCCCTAGGCACTGGGAAGGGGACGAAGGGATCGCGGTTGACGCCAACTCCCGGCCCACGTCACGGATCGTGCGACCGGAGTCGAACACCAACGCCGCCGCTTGGCGCCGGAACTCCTCGGGGTAATTGCTCTGTTGAGTCACGGCAGTTTGTCACTTCAACGTGTTATCGGCGGTGCCCCTGATGTGGGGCAGCGACCGGGCTCGCGCAGGCATTGATGTCCACCGCATTGAACGCGATCTGAGGTGCTGCTCACGGCAGTTCAGCGACAATGGGTCAACCCCACAACGGGAGCCTGCGCGGCAGGTCACGGACTTAACTCACGCTGGTCACGACCCTGGTCACAGGCTTGGCCCGCAAAGGGGAATGGCGGCGGCAGCCATCAACATTGCGGTACCGGCGACTATCCAAGCGTCCTAATTTATGTACTTATCAGCATCTTCCGGCATGCCGTGACACAACTATAATGTAACTGGGGGTCAAGGGGTCGTCGGTTCGAATCCGGCCGTCCCGACTGGTGTTCACCAGCGGATATAGAAGATCATGCGTGATCTTGCGGTAACGCTGGCGGTAACGGAGATCGCTTAACGTGGGCTGCATCCCCCGATCCCGTTACTGCGGAGGTGCAGCCCCGTGGCTGTCTACAGCTACCGCCTCGCCAACGGCCAGACCCGCTGGTTCTTCATCATCGACCTCGATGCGGAAGGTCGCCGCCGCCAGCACAAGCGGCAGGGGTTTCCCAATCAGGCTGCTGCCCTGAAGGCGGAGGACGAGGCGCGCGTCGCCTACGGGGGAGCGGACCTCGGCGCCGACGGCAGCGTTGCTGCGGAGCTGGAGAGCTGGCTCAACGAGCGCGAGCTGGACGTCCAGGAGACGACGCTCAGCAACTACCGGGACGTCATCCGCTGCTACGTGGTCCCGCACATCGGCGGGCGACAGCTCTACGCGCTCGACAAGCGTGTCCTTCATGACCTCTACAAGAAGCTCCTGAAGAGCGGCGGCAAGAACGGCGGGCCGCTGTCGCCGACCACCGTCCGCATCGTGCACCGGATCATGATGAAGGCGCTGGCCGATCTCGGGGTCAACGTCGAGGGCGTGCGGCAGCCCCGGCAGGCCGAGCGGGAGACGATGGGGCGCAAGGGCGTCTGGACGCCGGCGCAGTCGGCGAAGTTCCTCAAGCACCACGCCGACCACCGACTGCGCGCCGCGTGGGTGCTGGCGATCGTCGTCGGTGCCAGGCGAGGGGAGTTGGCCGGCCTCAAGTGGCCGCGCGTCGATCTCGACCGGGGCGTGCTGCTGTTGCACTGGCAACGCACCACGACCAGCAACGGGGTGGTGGAGAAGGCGCCCAAGGGCAAGAGTAAGCGGGCGGTAGCGCTCGGGCCGACCCTGATTGCGGAGCTGCGTGCCCACCGGGAGCGCCAGGTCCTGGAGAAGGCAGACGCTGGCGTCCTGTATCACGACGGTGGTTACCTGTTCTGCCGCGAGGACGGGGAGCCGTACTACCCGAAGTACTTCACCGACCAGTGGGCGAAGGCGTGCGGGGATGCTGGGGTGCCCGTGATCGCGTTGCACGACGCTCGGCACACCTCCGCTACCACCGGCGCTGACGCCGGTGTTCCCGAGCACGTGATGCAGCGGCGGCTCGGTCACGCTGACAGCCGGACGACGCGGGAGGTCTACACCCACGTACTGCCGGAGAGCGAACGGAAGGCCGCAGAGCTCATGGAGGCAGTACTCGGCGACGCGGCGAGCTGGTCGCCCCGGAATAGCTAGACCGAAGGCGCTGGGTCACGCCCGACCGCAGTACTTCTGGCTGCGGAGGTTTCCGGTGAGGGAGCTTGATGTCCGGACCGTCAGCTCGGGCATCGGCATGGTAGCCAGCGGCTGTGGCCGTTGCCGTTACCCGTGGCGGTTGCTCTCACTCGGCAACGCGCCGAGTAACCGGGTGATCGCATCGTGAGGGCTGACGCCGGTATCGGCGTCTCACGACCTCAGGGGAGGGCAGCGGACGATGTCAACGACCACAACTGGCGGACGCAAGCCGGGCCAGGCGCTGGACCAGGTCTGGACGATCGAGGCGGTGCGGGAGCTCGGCGTCACCACCGACGTGGAGACCGCTGGAGCGATCCTGGGAATCGGGCGCACCAAGGCCTACAAGCTGGCCAAGACCAACGAATTCCCGGTACGCCTTCTGCGCGTCGGCCGGCGGTACCTCGTGCCCGTACCGGCGATTCTCAAGCTGCTTGCCATCGAGTAGCCGACCTGCCGCTAGCCAGGCTCAGAGCCTGAGACAGGGAAGCCCGGGACCGACCGGGCTGGTGCGCCGACAAAACAAAAGGACCGACGGCGCGCACGGTGTGAGCCGGCGCGCCGTCGGTCAGCCGTGCGAGTCGTTACGGTCCAGAGCGCTGGGACAGCGCCAAAGAACTCCTGCAGCTCGGTGCGCCCGATCGATCAGCGGGGCCAGGCTGCGAAGCGTCGCCGTAGCTGCACCACGTCGGCGCGAGTGAGCTGGTACGGCACGAATGCCTCGTCGGGCATCCTGTCCAGGCGCCGACCCACCACTGGAACGTCCTCTGCCTCAAGTTCGGGGTCAACGCGGCGGGCCATGGCCAGCAGCTGGGCCGGCGTGCACCGGTCGAGCACTGCGGCCACATCGACGTAGTCACGCTCGCGGGCTCGTCCCACGAGCGCGGTGACTTTCCAGGCGAGCAGGTCAGCCAGGTCCATGACCGGGCCGACATCCATCACCACCGGAGCATGGAGCCGTACCTGAGGTTCCCCCGGTTTGCCGGAGGGTTGGTTACCTGGCGCCGGTGGGCTCAGGCTGAACGATAGCCGTCTCGTCCTGTTGGGCCTGGTGGGTGTGCCAAGCGGCTTCGTACTCGTCTGGGGATC
>NZ_WAAS01000077.1:0-25999 GCF_008806585.1 Micromonospora sp. AMSO12t | reverse complement strand
TGACCGCTCCACCTCCCGTACCGCCAGGCCGGGTGCCGCCCGGCAGGGACCCGGCAGGCAGGGACCCGGCAGGTAGGTGCCGAGAGGTGAGGGGCCGACGGGTGCCGCGCCGAGGGCGTACCCCCGACGCGGCCCCCCGTTCCCGCCGGCCGGTCCGTCACCGCCCCGCCAGCGCCGCCCAGCTCGGCACGGCCGGCTCACGCCGCAGCGGCATGCCCGCCTCGGCCGGCGTCCGGTCGCCCTTGTGCTGGTTGCAGCCGTAGCAGGCGGCGGTCGTGTTCCGCCAGGTGTTCCGGCCGCCGCGCGAGCGGGGCAGGATGTGGTCGATGGTGCCGGCCGGCCCCCCGCAGTACGCGCAGCAGCGCCCGTCGCGGCGCAGCACGCCGGCGCGGGACCAGGCCGGGCCGGCGCTGAACCGCCACCGGGTCACCACGTAGCGGACCAGGCGCACCACCCGGGGCATCGGGAACACCCCGATGACCCGGTCCGGCTCGGCCTCGTGGATCTCGGCGACCCGCCGGCAGAGCATCCGGATCGCGTGCTGGACGGTGACCCGGTGCAGCGGGCCGAGGTCGGCGTTGACGACGAGGACGGCGTCCACCGGTGTCTCCCTTCGTGGCGGTGACGATCTGGACGGGCCGGAGCGCGAAAGAGCCGCCCGGTCCGGGTTACGGACGGGCGGCTCGACGTCGTGCGGGCACGCGTCAGTCGGGCCGGCCGCCCCCGGGGTCTTCGGCACGGTGACGACCGCCGCCGGCCGGCGACGCCGGACGCGTGGGCAGGCACGACGGCACACCGGTGACGTGCGACATCGACATGACCAGCTCCCGCGGCGGTGGTTGACCTTGCGCGATCACGGTAGGTCCGCGGGGGACAGAGGGGCAACGGATTTCGATCGAGGCCCCGGCTCGTCGGGGCGGCGCTGCCGGCGGGCCCGGCCGGCGGCCCGCGCGGCGGCCAGGGGCCGGTCGATGCGTACGGCCATCCGCGCCGTCAGCTCGCTCTCCAGCAGCGGCCGGTTGACCTCCCCGGCGACCGCGAGCGCCGGCCCCGAGACGGTGCGCCAGATCGCGGCCAGCCCGGCGCCCAGCCCGAGCAGGGCCACGGCGGCCCGGGTCACCGGCGGACCGGCGGCGGCGAGCGCGCTCACCCCCACCACGGCGAACAGCACGGCGAGCAGCGGTACGAGCACCGGCCAGAAGATCCCCCGGACGGCCTGCACCACCAGCCTCCGGTCCCGCACGATCAGGTTCCGGGCGACGATGGCGTAGTCCTCCTCGTCCAGCAGGTCCCTCGGGTGCAGCCCGCCGGTGAGCACGCCCTGCCACAGCTCGCCCTGGTTGCGCAGCTCGCGGGCCAGCTCGGGCAGCCCCGCCTCGGTCGGGTCGCCCACGCCCGCCCTGGTGACCGCCGACGCCCACGCCGACAGCGAGTGGCGGACCACCGCGGCCGAGTACGGGGGCAGCACGCTGGCCAGCTCGCCCAGCCAACGGCCGATCTCGAACTGCCGCCCGCCGAAGCGCTGGGCCACCTGCCCGGCGTCGCCGTTCCGCCCGGCGTCGCCGTACCGGACGGTGTCGGCCAGCGAGCGTCCCAGCCGGTACGCCAGCCCCACCCGCTGGTTGGTGGACATCGTCCAGCGCAGCAGTTCCACGTTCAGGTCGTCGAGGGCGAGCAGCAGGGCGTCGGCGGACCCGTCGGCCACCCGGCCCCGCGCGTCGGCGGTGGCGGGCACGGGGCCGACGCGCCGGGTCAGCTCGGCGATCTGGGTGAGGGCGACCTCCACGCCGTCCAGGTACATCTGCATGCGCCGCCGCCCCGACATCTCGGTCAGGTTGGAGAGCTTCGCCGGTGCGCCCGCCGGCCGGTCGGCTCCGGGGTCGCGCAGCTCGGCGGTCCGCGCGTGGTGGTAGGCGTCCGCCATCCACCAGCCGAGCCGCAGGGCGGTCACGACGCAGGCCCGCTCGTCGCGGATCAGCGGGTACGCGTCGTCCCGCGGCACGTCGGCGACGAGCGGGCCGTCGTCCGTGCGCGGCGACAATCCGACCTCCCGGCTCACCCCAGACGATCAGCCTAAGTGAACCGAACGGCCGATTTGCCCGGTTTGCTCCTCGTTGCCGGGCGAGCAGACCTCGGACCGGTCAGCCCGCCCGGCGCGCAGACCCTGGGCCGGTCAGCCCCGTCCGGCGAGCAGGCCTCGGGGCCGGATCGAGCGGACCGGCTCCGCCGCGGCGCCCTCGGCCCGCAGGACGTGGTTGGCCGCGATGATCCCGGTCGCCGCCGACCGCTCCATCAACGCGCTCGGGAAGTCCGTCCGGATGCCGTCGCCGGCCAGGTAGAGCCCGTCGGCGTCGGTGCGTACCCCCGGCCGCCAGGCGTGGCTGCCGGGGGTGAACGCCGGCGCCTGCGCCTCCACCCGGGCGCGCAGCTCGCGGACCCGCAGCCGGGCCGCCTCCGGCCAGAGCGCGGTCAGCTCGACCCGCATCCGTTCGGCCAGCTCCTCGGCGGGCACGCCCGCGTCGCAGGCGTACGCGTGCAGCTCCACGACCGAGCCGCCGGTGCGCTCGGCCCAGCGGCGGGACTCGTGCTCCAGCCGGTGGTAGAGGGTCACCGAGTCCAGGGTGGGCTGCCGGGACACCCCGCTGAACACCGCCCGGTCTGCGGCGACGTCCCCGTCGCACCAGAAGCGCGCCACCGCGTACGGCGGGCCGGGCCGGCCGAACGCGGGCATCCGCGCCGCCAGCCGGGGCGCGTGGTCCGCCAGGCCGGGCGAGGCGGCGACCAGCGCGGCCAGGGCGGGCGGGTCGACGGCGAGCACCACGTGCCCGGCCGGGTACGACGTGCCGTCGGCGGTCGCCACCCGCCAGCCCCCGCCGTCGCGGGTCACGGCGGTGGCGGCGGCGCCCGTCAGCACCCGGCCGCCGTGCTTCTCCACGTGCCGCGCCAGCGGCTCCCAGATCGCCGTCGCGTAGTCCTCGTCGGGGCAGTCGAAGGCCAGCCCCTCCGGGTTACCGAGCAGGTAGAAGTGGAACTGGGCGATCATCTCCGCGGCCGACATCTCCGCCTCGTGGTTGAAGAACGAGTGGGAGAAGACCTCGAAGAGCATCGCGCGGGCCCGGTCGGGCAGCCGCAGCGAGGCGAGCAGCGCGTCGGCGG
This sequence comes from Micromonospora sp. AMSO12t, assembly GCF_008806585.1. Lineage (NCBI taxonomy): Bacteria > Bacillati > Actinomycetota > Actinomycetes > Micromonosporales > Micromonosporaceae > Micromonospora > Micromonospora sp. AMSO12t. The sequence goes on along the minus strand of NZ_WAAS01000077.1, from coordinate 22,843 downwards.
TCGTGTCGTCGAACTCGGCGTAGGTGCGCCCCGGGTCGTAGGTGAGCAGCGGCAGCGCGGCGTCCCGGTCCATGCCCCGCAGGTCGCGCAGGCGCAGGCTGGGGCTGCGTAGCAGCAGCGCCAGCAGGTTCATCGGCGGCGCGGGCGGCAGCCTGCCGAACTCCTCGGTGGGCCACTGCTCGCTCAGGATCGGGTAGCCCGGGACCGGCTTGAGAAAGCCCAGGCCCGGGTCCGCGCGGCGCAGGACGGAGCGCCAGTTGTAGTACTGCCGGAAGAACGCGTGGAAGCCGTGCTCGTTCATCTGCCGGCTGCCGTCGGCGAGCGTCTCCGGCCAGGCCCCGAGCCGGCCGCCGAGCGTCGGCGCGGCCTCCAGCACCGTCACCGCCACCCCGCGCTCGGCCAGCACCACCGCCGCCGACATGCCGGCGATCCCGCCGCCGACCACCACCGCCTCGACCCGGCCCGGCACGCGGGGGGCGCCACCACCGCCCGGGTCCACCTCGTGCTCGCGTACGCCGATGAGTCGACCGACCACTTTCGACAGCGCCATGTGCACCTTCCCGCCGGATGGGTCTCCAGTCTGCCCGCTCAGCCATCGCGGGAACCCTTTCCCGCGGGAAGCGCCTGACGTGCCCCGCCATCACTCCGGCGGCGGGAGGCAGCGCCGTTCCCGGTCGGAGGCGGGCCAGACGTACTCCAGGTCGGGCGGGACGTCGTCGCCGAAGAGCGGCCCGTAGTGGCCGGGGTCCTTACGCAGCAGCGACGAGCGGTGGCTCAGGTGCAGGTCGTCGCGGCCCAGCCAGGGCGGCAACTCCCCGGCCTCGGCCAGCTCGACCTGGGTGCGGACCCGGGTCAGGCCGCAGGCGGCGGCGAGGTCGGCGGTCATCGTGGTCGCGCACGTGTCGGCCCGGCCGGGCTCGCACCAGACCGCGCAGACGTCCAACCCGTACCGGGTGAGGGCCTCCTCGTACCCGGCCCACATCTTCACCGCCGGGTGGTTGCGCCAGCCGTACGTGGGCCAGGTCAGCCCGCGCAGCACCTGGATGGTCTCCACCCGCTGCTTGCCCAGCCGCTTCTGGTCCAGCGTCCGGGCGCTGGCCAGGAAGTCCGGGTACGGCAGGAACGTCTGCATGCCGGTGCTCTACCCGTCGCCGGAAGGGACATGCCGGCGCGACCAGCGTTCATGATCACGGGGCTGCGTCCGGCGCGACCGGCTGACTACGATGCGGCACATGGCGGAGCCCCTGCTGGATCGTGCGCGGCGTGCCGGCCGGCGGCTCCGGGTCAACGGGGACGCGCGGGCGCACTACGTGATCTGTGGTCGCGACGCCCTCGCCTACTGGGTGGTGCGGGCGCTGCTCGCCACCGAGCTCCAGGCCGGCCGCGTCCGGATCACCCTGGTCGTGCCCGAACGACCGCGCTCGGACGAGCCCGACGGGCGGGACCTCCAGGGCGTCGAGGTCGTCCGCGCCGACCGGCTGGACGAGGTGACCTTCCGTCGGGCCGGGCTGGCCGGCGCCGACGGGCTGGCCCTGCTGCACCAGGACGACGTCGGCAACATGCACGCCGCGCTCTGCGCGCAGGAGGTCGAGCCCCGGCTGCGGCTGGTGGTGCGGATGTTCAACACCGGCCTCGCCAACGGGGTGCGGCAGATCTTCCCCGACTCGGCCGTGCTCTCCGACGCCTCCATGGCCGCCCCCGCCTTCGTGGCCGCCGCGTTGGGCGAGGTCGCCCCCACCCACTTCCGGCACGGCGGGCGCACCCTCTACGTGGCCCGCCGCGAGGACGTACGCCCGCCCGACGTGGTCTGCGGGGTCGCCGACACCCGCGACCCGCAGCAGGTCCGGCTGCTGCCCGCCGACGAACGCGCGGCCGACCTGGTGATCGCCGAGGCGACCGGGACGCCGCCGGGGACGGAACTGGCCGCCCGCCGGCTGGTGCGGGCCCGCCGGCGCCGCCGCCCCCTGACGGTGCTGCTGCGCGCGGTGCGCAGCTTCGCCACCCGCAAGATCGGCGTCGCGGTGATCGTGCTGCTGGCGGTGATCGGGGTGCTCGGCTCGCTCAACGGCTACGCCGCGCACGAGGACTGGGCCGACTCGCTCTACCTGACGCTGGTGACCACCCTGACCGGGCAGGATCCGAACCCCGACAAGTCGGCCGCCGAGCAGGTCATGCAGGTGGTGCTCAACCTGGCCGGGCTGGCGCTGATCCCGCTGATCACCGCCGTGGTGGTGGACGGCATCGTCAACGCCCGGCTGGCCCTGCACTCCGGCCGCATCCAGCCCGAGCGCTCCGGGCACGTGGTGGTGGTCGGGCTGGGCAACGTCGGCACCCGGGTGATGGCCCAGCTCTGCGACTTCGGCGTCGAGGTGGTGGCGATCGACAAGATGCCCGAGCCGCGCGGTGGCGCGCTGGCCCGGCGGCTCGGCGTGCCGCTGATCGTGGGCGACGCCGCGCTGGAGGAGACGCTCCAGTCGGCCTCCGTGGGCGGCTGCCAGGCACTGGTGGTGGTCTCCACCGACGACGAGACCAACCTCCAGGCGGCGCTCATCGGCCGGGCCGTCAACCCGGAACTCCAGGTGGTGCTGCGCCTCTTCGACGGCCACTTCGCCGAACGTATCCAGCAGGCGTTCGGCATCGGCGTCTCGCGCAGCGTGTCGTACCTCGCCGCGTTCTCGTTCTCCGCCGCGCTGCTGGACCGCGCCGTGATCGCCACCATCCCGGTCGGCCGGCACGCGCTGCTGGTCACCGAGGTCTCCGTCGCCGCCGGGTCGTCGCTGGACGGCAGGCCGCTCGCCGCCGTCGGGCGGGCCGAGAGCGTACGCCTGCTGGCGCACGCCCGGGCCGGCCAGCGCCTCGACTGGGCGCCCGATGCCCGGCTGGTGATCGTCGCGGGCGACCGGCTGACGGTGGTGGCCCGCCGGGCCGGCCTGAACGCCCTGCTCCGCGAGGCCGCGCCCCCGCCGGAGGACCCGGTCACGCCCGTGCCCCGCCAGCCGGAGGAGTGACGGCGCCCGGTCCGCCGTGCTGCGCGTCCCGGGAGCGGCGTCAGGCCCGGCGCGGGCGCAGGGCGTACCAGAGGGCGCCGACGGCGAGCACGGCGACGCCGGCGAGCACGCTGGCCGGCGGCAGGTTGACCGCGAGCAGCAGGCAGCCGGCCAGCCCCAGCACGGCCAGCGCCCGCACCGGCAGCCGCCGGCCCGGGTCCCGGCCCAGCGTCAGCGCGGCGGCGTTGGTGATCGCGTAGTAGACCAGCACGGTGCAGCTGGAGAAGCCGATCGCACCACGTACGTCGCCCAGCAGCACGATCGCCACCACCACGGCGGCCACGGCCAGCTCCGCCCGGTGCGGCACCCGGTGCACCGGGTGGACGGCGGCGAGCGCCCCCGGCAGGTCGCGGCGGCGGGCCATCGCCAACGCGGTGCGCCCCACCCCGGCGAGCAGGGAGAGCAGCACCCCGGTCACCGCCACCGTCGCCCCGGCCCGCACCAGCCACGCCAGGCCGGGCAGCCCGGCGGCCGTCACCACGTCGGCCAGGGGCGCGGCGGAACCGGCCAGCCGGTCGGCCCCGAGCACACCGACCGTGACCACGGCGAGCACCAGGTAGACCGCCAGCACCACGCCGAGGGCCAGCGGGACCGCCCGGGGGATGGTCCGCGCCGGGTCGCGTACCTCCTCGCCGAGGGTGGCGATCCGCGCGTATCCGGCGAAGGCGAAGAAGAGCAGCCCGGCGGCCGTGAGCACGCCCCGACCGCCGCCGCCGAGGTCGCCGAGCCGGTCGAGCGAGACGTCACCGCCGGCCGCGCCGGCCACCGCGACCAGGGCCAGCACCGCCAGCACCACGCCCACCAGGATCTTCGTCGCGGTCGCGGTCCTGCCGATGCCGCGCAGGTTCACGGCGGTCACCGCCGCCACCGCGCCGACGGCGACGAGCCGGGCCTGCCCCGGCCAGAGGTACGCCCCGATGGTCAACGCCATCGCCGCGCAGCTCGCCGTCTTGCCGGCCACGAAGCCCCAGCCGGCCAGGAACCCGGCGAACGGGCCGAGCCGCTCCCGCCCGTACACGTAGGTGCCGCCGGATTCGGGGTAGCGGGCCGCGAGCCGGGCCGAGCTGGTCGCGTTGCAGAAGGCGATGAAGCCGGCCAGCACCAGCGCCGCCAGCAGGCCGGCCCCGCCGGCCGCCGCCGCGGCGGGCGCGAAGACCACGAAGACGCCCGCGCCGAGCATCGACCCCAGGCCGATGACCACCGCATCCCGTACGCCCAGCCGGCGTGCCAGTCGATCCACGGCGGGACCCTAGGGGGCGGAAATGAACGGACGGTTCCAGTCCCGCAGCGCTCCCGGCAGCGGCAGGTCGTCCCAGGGCACCCGGTGCACCAGCCGGTCGAGGAGAAGCCCCAGCAGCAGCCCGGCGACCGAGTCGGTCAGCCAGTGCCAGCCCAGGTAGGTGGTGGTGCAGAGCACCACCACCGGCGGCACGACCCGGACCACGGTGACCAGCCGGGGCGGCACGGTCCGGCCGTACGTGCGCAGCAGCGGGGCGAGCAGCAGCGCGATGACGCCGTACCAGAGGATCGCGTTCGCGACGTGGCCGGACGGGTAGGACTGGGCGAACTTCAGCGGCAGCTCGTCCTGGAACAGCGGGAGGGTCTGCTCGGCGGGGAGGAAGGGTTCCTTGACGCTCGCGCTGGGCGCGGGCCGGGCGGTCCACACCTTGAGCGGGCCGATGGTCAGGTAGCTGAGGGCGAAGGCGAGCACCGGCGGCAGCACCGGGCGGACCGACCTCAGCCGCACCGCGAGCAGCACCCCGAGCCCCAGGGCGATCAACGTCAACGGGGTGCCCTGGCCCAGGTAGTTGAGCACCACCGCCGTCCAGTGCGCGGCCGTCGGCCGGTGCGCCTCCGACCAGTCGGCGATCGCGCGGTCGATCCCGAAGAGCCGCTCACCGGCGAGGGCCACGGTCAACCCGACGAGGGCGGTCAGCAGCAGCGCGTCGAACCACCAGCCGGCCGGCCGGACCGGCCGGAGCTGCATCTTTGCCCGTACCGTCGTGGTCTCCCGCACCCCGACCACGCTACCGGCCCCGGTCGGCGCCGGATGGGGACGGGCCGGGGCCGCCTGTGTGCCGAGCCACGAAGGGAGGCGCTCGGCGGGGGGTACCCGTCAGACTTGTCCCCGTGCGGATCACCTCGGCCCTCGTGGACCCGGCGCTGCTCGACCTTCCCTGGTCGACCCCGCTGGAGGAGTGGCCTGCGCAACACCTGGTGGCGCTGCCGCAGGGCATCTCCCGGCACATCGTCCGCTTCGTCCGGCTGGGTGAGTACGTCTACGCGTTCAAGGAGACCCGCGAGCGGATCGCCGAGCGGGAGTACGACCTGCTCCGCGCCCTGGAGCGGATCGACTTCCCGTCGGTCGAGGCGGTGGCGATCGTCGCCGACCGGCAGACCGACGACGGGGAACCCCTCGAGTCGGTGCTGATCACCCGGCACCTGCAGTTCTCCCTGCCCTACCGGGCGCTCTTCTCGCACACCCTGCGCCCGGAGACGATGGGCCGGCTGCTCGACGCGCTCGCCGCCCTGATCGTCCGGATGCACCTGACCGGCTTCTTCTGGGGCGACTGCTCGCTGTCGAACACGCTGTTCCGGCGGGACGCGGGGGCGTTCGCCGCGTATCTGGTGGACGCCGAGACCGGGGCGCTGCACCACTCCCTCTCCAACGGCCAGCGCGGCGAGGACCTGGAGATCGCCCGGGTCAACATCTTCGGCGAGGCGCTGGACCTCCAGGCCGCCGGGCTGCTGCACGAGTCGATCGACCCGGAGGTGGTCTGCGAGGAGGTCGTGCAGCGCTACGAGCGGCTGTGGCACGAGATCACCTACGAGCAGCAGGTCGAGCGGGAGGCCCGGCACGACATCGAGGGGCGGATCCGCCGCCTCAACGAGCTGGGCTTCGACGTCGCCGAGGTGGCCATGTCCACGATCGACAACGGGCGCTACCTGGTCCGGCCGAAGGTGGTCGACGCCGGCTACCACACCCGGCGGCTGCTCCGCCTGACCGGCCTCGACGCCGAGGAGAACCAGGCCCGCCGGCTGCTCAACGACCTGGACGCCTACCGGGCGGAGAGCTACCTGATGGACGAGCAGCAGGCCGCGCACCGCTGGCTGACCGAGGTCTTCGAGCCGGTGGTCCGGGCTGTGCCCGCGCACCTGCGCCGCAAGCTGGAGCCGCAGGAGCTCTTCGCCCAGATCATCGAGCACAAGTGGCTGCTCTCGGAGCGGGCCGGCCGGGATGTCGGGATGGCCCCGGCCGTGCAGTCGTTCCTCTCCGACGTGCTGGTGCACCGCCCCGACGAGCAGGCCGTGCTCGGCGACGTGGTGGCGGGCGGTGATGGTCCTTCCGGCGGACTGTCTCCGCGACCGCTGTCGAGCTGATGTCGTAGCCGATTCGGCCTGTGCGTCCCATGTGATGTCGCAGACGATTCAGCTCGACAGCGTCGACGCGAGTCCCTCTGCACGGGTGGCTGTCGCCTCGCTGCGTCACTCCAGCCAGGAGCCGCCGCGCATCACCCGGACCACGTTGAGGTCGTCGTCGAGCACCACCAGGTCGGCCCGGAGTCCGACCTGGAGCGCGCCCAGCTGGTCGCCGAGGCCGATGGCACGGGCCGGCGTGGTGGCCGCCATCCGTACGGCGTCCGCGATCGGGATCCCGGCGCCCACCGCGTGCCGCAGCGCGGCGTCCATGGTCAGGGTGCTGCCCGCGATCGCGCCGTCGCGGGCCAACCGGGCCACGCCGTCCGCCACCGTGACCGTCTGGCCGCCCAGGTCGTACTCGCCGTCGGCCATGCCGGCGGCGGCCATCGCGTCGGTGATCAGGGCGGACCGCTCGGGGCCCGCCGTCGAGGTGGCGAAGGCCAGCATCCCGTCGTGCAGGTGCACGCCGTCGGCGACCAGCTCGCAGACCACGTTCGGGGCGTCCAGCAGGGCCACCACCGGGCCGGGCTCGCGGTGGTGCACCGGCCGCATCCCGTTGAACAGGTGGGTGCCGACGCTCGCGCCCGCCGCGACGGCGGCGCGGGTCTCGTCGTACGTGGCGTCGGTGTGGCCGACCGCGGCGACCACCCGGTGCGCGGTGAGCAGCTTGATCGCCTCCAGGGCGCCGTCCCGCTCGGGGGCGAGGGTGACCATCCGGACCGCCCCGCCGCCCAGCTCGATCAGCTCGGCCAGCTCGTCGGTGGACGGGTCGCGCAGGTACTCGGGGTTCTGCGCGCCGCAGCGGGCCGAGGAGAGGTACGGGCCCTCGAAGTGGATCCCGGCCAGCACCCCCTCGGCGACCAGCGGGGCGAACGCCTCGGTGGCCGAGCGCATGAGCACGAAGGGCGAGCTGACCAGGCTGGCCAGCAGGGTGGTGGTGCCGTGCCGCAGGTGGAAGTCGGCGGCCTGCCGGGCCTGCCCGGCGTCGCCGGTGGTGAAGGTGTGCCCGCCGCCGCCGTGCGTGTGCATGTCGACGAAGCCCGGCACGATCCAGTGCCCGTCGCGGACCGACGGATACTCGGCCACCGCCCGGATCCGACCCTCGTCGACCTCCACGCAGCCCTGCCGGATCACGCCGGTCGGGGTCACCACCTTGCCGTTCACCCGAAGAGCCATCACTTCTCCAGACTGTCGAGGGCGAGCAGGGCGGCGCCGAGGCAGCCGGCCTCGTCGCCGAGGGCCGCCGCGACCAGGCGCGGCTCCCGGTGGAACGTCATCCGCTCGTGCAGCGCGGCCCGCAGCGGGTCGAACAGCAGCGCGCCGGCCCGCGCCAGCCCGCCGCCGATCACGACGGTCTCCACGTCGAAGAGGGCCTGGCCGGTGGCGAGGCCGTCGGCGAGCGCCTCCACGGCCTCCCGCCAGACGTCCGCCGCCAGCGGCTCGCCGGCCGCCGCCCGGTCGGCCACCTCGGCGGCCGTCGCCGGGACGCCGGCCCGCGCCGAGTAGAGCCGGCCGATCGCGGAGGCGGAGGAGACCGCCTCCAGGCATCCGGGACGGCCGCAGCCGCAGCGCGGCCCGCCGGGGCGTACCAGAATGTGGCCGATCTCGCCGGCGGCGCCGTGCGCGCCGGTGGCCGCCGTGCCACCGACCAGGTGCGCGGCGGCGATCCCGGTGCCGATCGCGACGAAGAGGACGTGCGCGGCGTCGCTGCCCGCGCCGAGCCGGGCCTCGGCCAGACCGCCGGCGCGCACGTCGTGGCCGACCGCCGTCGGCAGTCCGAGCCGCGCCTGCGCCAGGTCCCGCAGCGGTACGTCCCGGAAGCCGACGTTCGCCGACCAGACGGCGACCCCGCGCGCCTCGTCGATCACCCCGGGTACGGCGATGCCGATCGCGACCGGGTCGAGCCCGTCGGCGCGGGCCTTGCCGGCCAGCCCCTCGGCGATCCCCAGGACCGTGTCGACGACGGCGTCCGGGCCGCGCTCCGCGTCGGTGGGGTGCCGCTCGGTGTGCAGCACGGCACCGTCGGCCCGGACCAGGGCGCACTTCATCCCGGTGCCGCCGACGTCCAGCGCGACGACGACGTCGGCTGGCCTCACGCGAGGACCACGGAACGGGTCAGGTGCCGGGGCGCGTCCGGGTCGAGGCCCCGGCTGGTGGCGAGCGCGACGGCGAAGCGCTGCGCCAGGATCAGGTCGGCCATCGGGTCGACGGGCGTACGGCCGGCGGCCCAACTGCCCAGCACCGTGCGGCAGCCGTGGGTGCGGCTGTGCACGAACGCCGCTCCGGTCGCCGCCACGTCCTCCGGCAGCCCGTCGGGCAGTTCGCCGAACGCCCAGACCAGCCGGCCCGGTGCGGCGATCGAGATCGGCCCGTGCCGGTAGTCCATCGCCGGGTACGCCTCGGCCCAGAAGGTGGCCGCCTCGCGGCACTTCAGCGCGGCCTCCTGGGCGAGCCCGACCGTCCAGCCCCGGCCGAGGAAGGTGGCCTGCTCGATGCGGGTCGGGTCGATCGGCAGCGGGGCGCGTACGGCCACCTCCGCGTCGGCGGCGAGCGCGTCGATGTTGTCGCCGAGGTGGGCGCGGAGCAGGGCCAGGGCGGTGGTCGCGAAGCGGGTCTGCACCACCGAGCGCTCGTCGGCGAAGGGCATGGTCACCGCCGCGTCGGCCAGCGCGACGGCGGGGGAGTCGGGGTCGCCGACCAGGACGGTGCTCGGCACCCGCCCGCGCAGGGCGGCGATCAGCTCGGTGACCTCGGTCGTGGTGCCGGAGCGGGTGATCGCGACGAGCCGGTCGTAGCGCCGGCCGGCGGGGAACTCGGAGGCCTGGAAGGCGTCGGTCTCGCCCTGGCCGAGGTGCTCGCGGCGGGCCGCGTACGCCATCGCCATGAACCACGACGTGCCGCAGCCCACGACGGCGACCCGCTCCCCGGGGCGGGGGAGGTGGTCCGTCGCGGTGGCGGCGAGTCGCGCCGCCTCCCGCCAGCAGTCGGGCTGGCTCGCGATCTCGGCGTCGACGTACGACATGAGAACTCCTACGCAGGGGAGCGGTGCGCAATACGGCTCGTTAGAGCCGCCTTTCGCGCGTTATTCTGCGCGAAAGCGGCTGGCTGTGGCAACCAGCCCCGGCATCGCGCAAGACAGGGTTTTGCGCCCTCGTAGTTTCGCGCACTACTGTGCACGCAATCAATCACCGACCGCGCAGTAACTGGAGGGCCCGGGTGGACCGGTACGCCAGATGGAACGCCCTGCTCGAGATGCTGACCGACAATGGCCGCGTCAGCGTCGAGGAGGCGGCCGAGCGGCTGGACGTCTCCCAGGCCACCATCCGGCGCGACTTCGACCAGCTCGCCCAGCAGCAGATGATCACCCGGACCCGGGGTGGCGCGGTCGCCAACGGCGTCTCGTACGACCTGCCGCTGCGCTACAAGACGGCCAAGCACTCGGCGGAGAAGCAGCGGATCGGCGCCGCCGCCGCGGCGCTCGTCTCGCCGGGCACCGTGGTGGGCCTCAACGGCGGCACGACCAGCACGGAGGTGGCCCGGGCCCTCGCCGTCCGGCCCGACCTGAACACCAGCGCCGAGGGCGCCCAGCTCACCGTGGTCACCAACGCGCTGAACATCGCCAACGAGCTGCTGGTCCGCTCCCGGATGAAGGTCGTGGTGGCCGGCGGCGTGGTCCGCCCGAAGTCGTTCGAGCTGGTCGGCCCGCTGGGCGGGGCGCTGCTGCGCGAGGTCACCCTCGACGTCGCCCTGCTCGGCGTGGACGCGATCGACCCGCAGCTCGGCGCCGCCGCCCACCACGAGGGCGAGGCGGCGATGAACAACCTGATGGTGGCCCGGGCCAAGCGGGTCGTCATCATCGCCGACTCGTCCAAGTTGGGCGGTCACGCCTTCGCCCGGATCTGCCCGGTGGACCGGGTGGAGACGCTGGTAACCGACTCCGGAGCCAACCCCGAGGTGGTGGAGGCGTTCCGCGCCGCCGGCGTCACGGTCATCTGCGCCTGACGTTGATGGGAAGGGCACCTTCCTGACGTCTGGTGCACAGGAAGCGCCCCTTCCTTTCACGCGTTCGGCGCGTCGCATGCATACCGGGTATTGCGGGGATCTGCATACCGCGTATGGTGTCGCGTGTCATACACCCATCGGGGGAGGTGCAGCTTGCCAGCTGTCCTGGAGATCGAAGGTCTCCGCAAGACGTACAAGAGCCGTCGGCGCGGCACCCGCAACGCGCTCGACGGTTTCGACATGCGGGTCGAACAGGGGCAGGTGCACGGCTTCCTCGGCCCCAACGGGTCGGGCAAGACCACCACGCTGCGTACGCTGCTCGGCCTGATCCGGCCCAACGGCGGCCGGATGACGATCCTCGGCCACGAGGTGCCGGCGGCGCTGCCCGCCGTCGCCGGTCAGGTCGGCGCGATCGTGGAGAGCCCGCAGTTCTTTCCGCACTTCACCGCGCGGGACACCCTGTCCCTGCTCGCCGGCGCGGGCGACGTGCCGCAGCACCGGGTCGACGAGGTGCTGGAGCTGGTCGGGCTGCGCGACCGCGCCGGCGAGCGGGTCAAGACCTACTCGCTGGGCATGAAGCAGCGGCTCGCCGTCGCCTCGGCCCTGCTGAAGAACCCGAAGCTGCTGATCCTCGACGAGCCGGCCAACGGCCTCGACCCGGGCGGCATCCGGGAGATGCGCACCCTGACGCGCAACCTCGCCGAGTCGGGGATGACAGTGGTGCTCTCCAGCCACATCCTCGGCGAGATCCAACTGATCTGCGACTCGGTCACCATCATCTCGCTGGGCCGGCGGGTGGCCTTCGGCCCGGTCGAGCAGGTGCTCGCCCAGCACTCCTCGGGCGCGGTCCGGGTGCGGCTGGAGGCGGTCACCGACCTGCCGGTCGCCGCCGACGCGCTGACCCGGGCCGGGATCCGGGTGGCGGGCCAGGCCGACCACCTGATGCTCGCCGGGGTCGACAAGCCGGCCACGGTGACCCGGCTCCTCGCCGAGCAGGGTCTCTACGTCAGCGAGCTCGCCCCGGTCGCCGTCGACCTGGAGAGCGTCTTCCTCGAACTGACCGCCACCGCGCCGGTACCCGGCCAGCACCGGCAGGTCGACCAGTCCACGAAGGTCGGTGGCGCCGGGCAGCCCGGTCCCACCGGGGGAGGGTGGGGCGCGTGAGCCTCTACCGTACGGAGCTGCGCCGGCTCGCCAAGCGGCGCTTCACCCGCTGGATGGGCCTGCTGGGCCTGCTGGTGCTCGCGGCCGTGGTGGTCGGCGTCTTCTTCACCAACGAGAAGATCGACGCCAACGCGCTGGCGAAGGCCGAGCGCGCCGCCGAGCAGCAGTGGCAGCAGGACGTCCGCCACAACACGCAGTACCGCGCGGAGTGCGAGAAGGCGAAGGCGGCCGGCACGGCCCAGTCCGGGGAGTTCCCCGACGACTGCGCGATGATCCAGCCCCCGCCCCGGGACGCGATCCAGGCGGGCTGGTTCCTGCCCTCCACGTTCGACTTCCGGGAGAACTTCGGCGACACGCTGCTGCCGCTCGCGGCGATCCTGGCGCTGGTCGGGTTCGTCGTGGGGGCCTCGTTCGTCGGGGCGGAGTGGAACACCGGCGGCATGATGAACCTGCTGCTGTGGCGGCCGAAGCGGCTGACCGTACTGCTGACGAAGCTGGCGGCGCTGCTCACCGGGCTGGTCGCCCTGGCGGTGCCCACCACGGCGCTCTGGTTCGGCAGCTTCTGGCTGGTCGCCACGTTCCGTGGCAGCACGGCGAAGATGACCTCCGGGGCCTGGCAGTCCTTCGCCCTGACCGGGCTGCGCGGGCTGGTGCTCGCACTGGTCACCGCGACCATCGGCTTCGCGCTCGCCTCGCTGGGGCGGCACACCGCGATGGCCCTGGGCGGGGTGATCGCCCTGATGGTCGTCGGCCAGTTCGGCCTCGGCATCCTGCTGGCGATGGCCGGCGTGCGCTTCGCCGAGGCCTGGCTGCTGCCGACCTACGCCGTGGCGTGGATGCAGAAGAAGGTGACCCTGGAGGACTGGAACACCTGCCAGGCCACCTACTTCGGCGAGTGCAAACCGGACACGCTGGACATCACCTGGCAGCAGTCCTCGGTGATGATGGCGGTCGGATTTGTGGTGATCCTGGGCGCGGCCCTCTGGGCGATGCGCCGGCGGGACATCTCCTGACCGCCGGCGGTGCGACCGGCGGCTCTCCCCGGCCCCGGTCGCACCGCCCAAGCCTGGCCCGGGGATGACGAACCGGCGTACTCCGGGCGGAGCGCGGTGGGGTTCGAGGGCCGGACACGACGTGAACCGGAGCGGTCACGTTCCGGCACTGTCGTCCGATGCGAACCGGGTCGGCCCTGGTTAGGCTGGGGTCCCCCCACCGGTCGGCGTCGTGGTGTGCCGCCCGCCAGCCCCACGAGGAGCGCCATGCAGCCCGCCGACGCCGCCCCGGCCGCCACCGAGCCGCCCGCGCCGGGCCGGCCCGGCGAAGCCGGCGCGACCGTCGGGGCGGACCCCACCGGGGAGGCGCGGGACACCGGCAGCGTCGTTCCCCAGCCGCGTACCGGTCCGGGCGCCGGGACGCCGACGGTCCCGCAGCCCCGCTCGGCGCCGGAGCCGGATGCCGCCGTGGCGGCGCCCAGCGAGGCCGGCGCCCCGCCGAGCGTGGCCGGCACCGACGCCGACGCCCCGGCGGACGCCCGGCCCGAGAGTGGCCTCACCGAGCGTGAGCGCGGCATCCTCGCCTTCGAACAGCAGTGGTGGCGGCACGCCGGCGCCAAGGAACAGGCCATCCGGGACACCTTCGGCCTCTCGGCCACCCGCTACTACCAGTTGCTGAACGGGCTGCTCGACAACCCGGCCGCCCTCGCCGCCGAGCCGGTGCTGGTCGGGCGGCTGCGCCGGCTCAGGTCCTCCCGGGCCCGCAACCGCCGCCGCTGACCGCTGTCGTACTCCCCGACCGGTCCCGGCCCCGCCGACCCCGTTCCGACCGACCGGTCCGGTGCCGTCCGCGTGCCGGCACGCCCAGGCGGCCCGCAGCTCCTACCCCCGACGCCGGTACGGAATGTCGGCGATCCGCGCGGGTACGCGGGTGTCGTTCCGGGCCGCATCTCGCGGCCGGTTCACGTTCCGGGCCGTGTGACCTGCGGCCCGGGGCCGACGGAGGGAGCGGGCGATGACGCAGATCAACCCGAGCCGGCCACCGGACGGTGCGACCGGCACCGCACAGCAGACCCGGCAGGAGGCGTCCCGGGTCGGGCACCAGGCGGCCCAGACCGGCGGACACCTCGCGCACACCGCCGCCGAGAAGGGCGCACACGCTGCGCACACCGCCGCCGAGAAGGGCGGACACGTCGCGCACGCCGCTGCGGAACAGGGCGGACACGTGGCGTCGGAGGCCGGGCGGCAGGCGCGCCACCTGACCGGTGAGGCCGGCACGCAGTTGCGCGACCAGGCCCGGGCGCAGCAGCACCGGGCCGCCGACGGGCTGCGCGGCATCGGGCGCGAACTCAGCTCGATGGCGGAGCGGAGCGAGGACTCCGGAATGGCCGCCCAGGCGGTCCGCCGGGCCGCCGACGCCGCCCAGCAGGCGGCCGGCTGGCTCGACGAGCGCGAACCCGGGGCGATGCTCCACGACGTGCGGTCGTACGCGCGCCGGCACCCGGGCACCTTTCTGGCCGGTGCGGCCCTGGCCGGCATGCTGGTCGGGCGGCTCACCCGGAACCTGACCGCGTCGGGCGACGGGGCGCGGGGCGAGGGCCAGCCGTCGATGCCGCCGACCGGGCCGGGTACCGCGCCCACCGCCGCGTCCACCACGGCCGGGTCGCAGCCGTACGAGCGGACGGCCGAGGCGCCGTACCTGCCCGAGGGGGCGTACACCGGGACGGCCCGGGTGCGCAACGCCTCGCCGTCGGGTCGGCAGGGGCCGGACATCCCGGGCGGGGTGGCGCCGTGAGTGCCCCCGAGAAGGAGCGGACGCAGTCGGTCGGCGACCTGCTGGGCGACGTGACCCGGGACTTCTCCGTGCTGGTCCGCAAGGAGGTCGAACTGGCCAAGGCGGAGCTGCGCGAGGAGGCGGGTCAGGTCGGCAGGCTCGCCGGCATGTTCGGCGGGGCCTCGCTGGCCGGTTTCCTGACGGTGCTGTTCGTGTCGTACGCGCTGTGGTGGGGGCTGTCCAACGTGATGGACCAGAGCTGGGCGGCGCTGATCGTGGCCGTCATCTGGGGTGCCGTCACGGGTGTCCTGCTCGCCAGGGCGCGCAAGGAGAAGGAGCAGCTCCGCTCGGTGCTGCCCCGCACGAGGCAGACCGCACGGGAGATACCGGACGCGGCACGCGGCCGGTGAACCAGCCGGGAGGGAGCAGATCATGTCCAACGATCCGGACCGGATCCGGTGGGAGATCGAAAACACCCGGAACGAACTGAGCAGCGACGTCGACGCGCTGGCCGACAAGGTCAACCCGCGGCGGATCGCCGGTGAGCGCGTCGGGCAGGCCCGTGGCGCGTTCACCCGGGCCAGGGAGAAGGTGATGGGCGTGCAGTCTGACGGGCACGGCGCCGCACAGCGGATGTCGCAGGCGACAGGTCAGCGGATGTCGCACGCGGCCGATTCGGCGCGGGAGTTCGGCGGGCAGTCCCGCGAACGGGTGTCACACGCGGCCGATTCGGCGCGGGCGCTCGGGGAGCAGTCCCGGGAGCAGATGTCGCACATGGCCGGGTCGGTGCGGGAGGAGGCCCGCTCGCTCGGGCAGCAGTCCCGCCAGCAGGCGCAGGGCAACCCCCTGGCGGCCGGCCTGATCGCCTTCGGCGCCGGGCTGCTGGTCTCGTCGCTGATCCCGCCCAGTCGCCCCGAACGGCACTGGGCCGGGCAGGCAAAGGACATGGTCGGCGAGCATTCCGACCAGCTGCGGGCGCAGGCCAGACACCTGCGGGAGCAGGCCGGCGAGGTGGGCCGCGAGATGGGCCACGAGGTCAGCCACAACATGCGCGGACCGGCGCAGGAGGCGGCCCGGGCGGTCGGTTCGACGGCCGCCGGTGGCGCGTCCGCCGTCCGGGATCAGGGCCGGTCGGCCGCCCACCAGATGCAGGGGCAGGCGCATGAGACCGCCGACGACCTCCGTCGCCGCTGAGGCGACCCGGGTGGTCGGGGCGGCGCGGACGATGCGGGTACGCTCCGCGTCCGCGCCGCCCCCCGGCCGGGCGGTCAACGAGGACCTGGTCCTTCGGTTCGGGCCGCTGGTCGGCGTGCTGGACGGCGCCAGCGTGCCGGAGGGCTTCGACACGGGCTGCGCGCACGGCACCGCCTGGTACGTCCGGCACCTCGCGGCCCGGCTCGGGCTGGCGGAGGCGGTCCGCCCGACGGCGACCCTGATGAGCAACCTGGCAGCGGCGATCCTCGCGGTCCGGGCCGACCACGGCGACGCGTGCGACCTGGACCATCCGGGCACCCCGTCGAGCACGGTCTGCCTGCTGCGCGACGGGGGCGACCACCTCGACTACCTCGTGCTCTGCGACAGCCCGCTGGTGCTCGACGCCGGCGGTCGGATCAGCGTCGTCACCGACGACCGACTGGACGCCGCCACGGCGGAGCTGCGGGCCATGGTCGAGGCACTGCCGGCCGGAGGGGCCGATCGGGTCGCCCGGATCCGGCAGGCGGTCGACATGCAGCGGGCGCGGATGAACCGCACCCACGGTTACTGGGTGGCGGCCGCCGACCCGGACGCGGCGTTCCACGCGGTGACCGGGACCCTGCCGCTGCGGGGGCCGGGCGCGGTACGCCGGGCGGCGCTGCTCAGCGACGGCGCGTCGGCCCTGGTGGAGCAGTTCGGCGTCCTCGACTGGGCGGGGCTGCTGGACGTGGCGACCGCCGAGGACCCCGGCGCGTTGATCGACCGGGTACGCGTCGCCGAGCGGGACCATCCGGACCGGTTGCGCCGGCACAAGCCCGCCGACGACGCCTCCGTCGTGCTCTGCGAGTTCGACGCCGAGACACCCTGACCGGCCCGCGGGCAGGCGGTCCGCCAACCCGTCATCCCGGGTCGGCCGGGCGGTTGACAGCGGAGCGTGAGGCAGAACACGATGCGGGCCGACCGGCCGGTACCTTCCGCCGGACCGCCAGTCGGGGCCCGATGGGGTGGACTTGGGCCGGTGGGGCCGGCAGACTGCGGCACGTGGCGGGAACGGTGCGGCTGGAGCCGGTGGACGAGCAGAACCTGGAACCATTGCTCTCCGTAGCGGCTGCGGAAGCGGAGCCCGGCGACGTGATGCCGCCGGTGGAGGCCCCTGCGGGCTGGTCGTGCGCCCGGCGGGAGGCGTTCCGGGAGTTCCACCGGGCGAGCTTCGGAGGTCTGGACGGCCCGACCGGCACCTGCATGTACGCGATCCTGGCCGGCGGCGAGGTGGTCGGCATGATCCGGATGACCCGCCGTGACGAGCCGGGCACGGTCGAGACCGGGATGTGGCTGGGTCGCTCCGCACGGGGCCAGGGAATCGGCGCGGGCGCCCTGCGCGAACTGTTGAACGAGGCGGCGGCGGCCGGAATGCGACTGGTGGTCGCGGAGACCACCGTCGACAACCACGGTGCCGTTTCCGTGCTTCAGAAGTGCGGCGCAAAATTGCGCGAGAGCGGCGGCGTGGTGCACGCCGAGATATGCCTCGATTCGACGCTGCCGGCCCTGTGACGGCCATTCCGCAATTATTTCCTTCCTGAGGTTCTTACTGCTCAGCGCTGCCTTGGTGTCGGCTTTGCGCGTTTCATGAGGGCACGCGCCCCGACCCCGGTGAATGGCGTCGACAACGCGCGGGAGTGTTTCGCCGATAGGCCAACGGGTACTGCCCGTCGGGTCCGATCAAACGGGACACCTGATGTGCGGTCCGGCGCGTGCTGATCCCCGGCGGCCATTCTTTCGACCATTGCCGTCAGGTGTCCGGCGCTCCGGGGAGCGAAGGAGAACTGATGAAGAGCGGAGCACGAATCGGGCTCGCGGTCGGCTTCGGCTACCTGCTGGGCCGCCGGCGCAAGCTGCGTACCGCCCTCACCCTGGCCGCCGCGGTCGCGGCCGGTCGGGCCAGTCGGGAGCCCGGCGGACTGCTGAAGGCGGGCGGCAACCTGCTTCAGTCGTCTCCCCACTTGAGCAACCTCGGCCGCCTGGGCGGCCCGCTCGCCGCCGCCTCGAAGGCGGCCGCGACCGCCGCCGCCGGCAGCGGCATCGATGCCATCAGCGGCAAGCTGCGCGGTTCGGCCGACGCGCTGCGCCGCAAGGGCGGGACCGGCGCCGGCGGCGCCGGCGACCGACCAGACCGGGACACCGACGCCGAGCACCAGGAGCGCGACGACGGCGGGCAGGACCGCGACGACGACGGCGGGCAGGAGCGTGACGACGACGGCGGGCGGGACCGCGACGACGACGACAAGCAGCGGAACCGCGACGCCGGCGACCAGCGGCGGGGGCGGTGACCATGCCGGACACGACGAACCCCGGTGGACTCGGGGACAAGGTCCGGGGTCAACTCGCCGGCGAGGCGCGCAATCTGGCCAGCGCCATCGGCGAGCGCGCGATGCGGGTGGTGACCGAGCGGATCACGGGCGCGACCGGCCGGCTCAGCGACTACGCGAAGCAGGGCGGCGGTCCCGGCCTGATTGCCGCTACCACCGGCGCGCAGAAGCTCGCGGAGGGCGGTTCACCGGTGAAGGCGATGGTCCATGCCGGGCTGGCCGGCGGTAAGGAGAAGATCATGTCGGCGCTCGGCAAGGGCGGCAAGGGCGGCAAGGGCGGCGGCAAGAAGGTCAAGGTCACCAACATCGTCGAGGCGATCGAGGTCGGCGTGCCGGTCCGGGTCGCGTACGACCAGTGGACCCAGTTCGGCGACTTCCCGAGCTTCATGAAGAAGGTCGAGAACGTCGACACCGAGTCGGACGAGAAGCTGACCTGGAAGGCGCAGGTCTTCTGGTCGCACCGCACCTGGGAATCCACCATCGTCCGGCAGATCCCGGACAAGCTGATCCACTGGCGCTCGCAGGGCGAGAAGGGCTCTGTCGACGGCACCGTCAGCTTCCACGAACTGTCGCCCGACCTGACCCGGATCCTGGTGGTGCTGGAGTACCACCCGCAGGGCCTCTTCGAGCACACCGGCAACCTGTGGCGGGCCCAGGGCCGCCGCGCCCGGCTGGAGCTGAAGCACTTCGTCCGGCACGTGATGACCCGGACCGTCCTCGACCCGGATTCGGTGCAGGGCTGGCGCGGCGAGATCGAGGACTCTCGGGTGGTCCGCGACCACGAGACCGCGCTGCGCGAGGAGCAGGAGGAGCGCGAGAAGCAGGAGCGCGAGGGGCAGGAGGAGGGCGAGCAGCGCGAGCAGCGCGGCCGGCGGGAGCCCGAGCCCGAGGAGGAGGCGGAGGAGGCCGAGGAGGAGCCGCGCGAGAAGCGCAGGCCCGCCGAGCGTGGCCGCCGCCGACCGCCGCAGCGCCGTCGCCCGGCCGAGGACGAGGAGTACGAGGACGAGTACGACGAGGGCGACTACGACGAGTACGAGGAGGAGCCGGAGGAGGAACAGCCCCCGCCGCGCCGCCGCGCCCCGGAGCGGGCCCGCCGCCCGCAGCCCCGCGAGGAGTCCCGTTCCCGCGAGGAGCCGCGTTCCCGCGAGGAGCCCCGTTCCCGCGAGGAGCCCCGTTCCCGCGAGGAGCCCCGTTCCCGCGAGGAGCCCCGGGCCCGCCGTTCCCCGGAAGCGCCCCGGCGACCCGTGGTCCGCCGTCGACGGGAGGAGCGGGAGTGACCATCGCGACGAGTGAGGGTCAGGGCGGCGGCGCCCTGCAACGCGGCGGCGGGGGCTCCGGCCTGGCCGATGTCGTGGAGACCGTGCTGGACAAGGGCGTCGTGATCGACGCCCAGGTTTCGATCGCGGTGGTCGGCATCCAGCTGATCGAGATCAACGCCCGGATCGTCATCGCCAGCGTGGAGACCTATCTGCGCTTCGCCGAGGCGGTCGACCGGTTCGACATCACTCCGAAGGGCCAGAAGGGGCTGCCCGACCTGGTCGAGGGAGCCTCGGGGGCGGTCGGCGCCGGCAAGGCGGTCTCCGGGGTCGGCAAGACGGTCGGCGCGATCAAGGACGCCGTCGGCGAGCTGGGCTCGGACGACCAGGACCGGGACCGCGATCGGGACCGGGACCGGGATCGCGACCGGCCCCGGCGGCGACGTGACGAGGAGCGGTGAGCATGGCCGAGGAGACGGGACTGTTCATCTACGGCATCGTGCCCTCCGACGTGGAGCCGACCCCGGACGCCGCCGGGGTCGGCGACCCGCCCGGAGAGGTGACGGCGGTGCGGCACGAGGACCTGGCCGCGCTGGTCAGCGAGGTGAGCCTGAGCGAGCCGCTCGGCCGGCCGGCGGACCTGACCGCCTACCAGGAGCTGGTGGACGGCACGGCGGCGGTGGCGCCGGTGCTGCCGGTGCGTTTCGGCACGGTCGTCACCGGGCCCGACGCGGTCGCCGACCTGCTGGACGCGCACCACGACCGGTTCGCCGCCGCGCTCGACGAGTTCGAGGGCCGAGTCCAGTACACGGTGCACGGGCGCTACGACGAGGCGAACCTGATCGCGGCGGTGCTGGCGGAAAACCCCGGCGCCGCCGACCTGGCGGACCAGGTGCGTGGGCAGCCGGAGGCGGCCACCCGGACGCAGCGGATCCGGCTCGGCGAGATCATCAGCCAGGCGGTGGAGCTGCGCCGGGAGGCGGAGAACCGGCAACTGGTCGACACCCTCGGTCCCCTCGTCGTGGCGAGCGCGCCCCGGCCGCCGAGCAACGAGCTGGACGCGTCGAACGCCACCTTCCTGGTGGAACAGGACCGGGAGGACGAGTTCGTCTCGGCGGTCGAGGAGTACGCCGAGCAGCGCCGGGAGCTGATCCGGATGCGGCTGCTCGGCCCGCTCGCGCCGTACGACTTCGTCAGCGCCCACCAGTTGATGGGGTGACCGGTGGACATCCTGTGGACGCTGCTGACCCTGCCGTACGCGCCGGTGCGGGGGCTGACCGCGGTGGTGAAGGTGATCGCCCGGGAGGCGGAGTCGCGGCAGCGCAACCCCGTCGACGTCCGGCGCGAGCTGGAGGCGCTGGACGCGGCGGCGGCGGCGGGCGAGATCAGCGCCGCGGAACGGGACCGGGGGCAGCAGCAGGTGCTGGAGCGGCTGACCGGCGGCGTCCAGCGGCCGGCGCCCGCCCAGAGCCGGGCTCCGGCCCGGGACGGCCCCGGGTCCCGTCGGGAGAACGGCGGGACCCGGCACGAGCCCGGCGCGGACCGGGCGCGGCAGTCCGCTTCCGGTCGGGCGCGGCAGTCCGGCACGGAACGAGCGTCGCGGTCCGGCGCGGACCGGGCGCGGCAGTCCGCTTCCGGCCGCCGCCGGCAGTCCGGCGCGGAACGAGCGTCGCGGTCCGGCGAGGGCCGGGCGCGGCGAACCGGTACGGAACGGGCGCGGCAGGTCGGCACCGAACGCTCGCGGCGGGTGTCGCGCGGCGGCGGCGAGGGAGGTGAGCGCGATGGGGGGTCTGATCCGCGGCGACGGCGATCGGGCGCGTAGGAGCGAGCCCGTCGACGACGACCGGTACGACGACGAGGAGGAGTACCTCGAACCCATCACGGCCGCCGAGGCGGCGCGCGAGGGGATGCGGCAGATCGTCGAGTTGACCGGCCGGGATCCGGTGGGGACCACCTCGCTGAAGTCGTCGCGGGACGGCTGGCTGATCGGGGTGGAGGTGATCGAGGACCGACGCATCCCCAGCTCCACCGACCTGCTCGGCCTCTACGAGGTGGAGCTGGACCTGGAGGGTGGCCTGCTCGGCTACCGGCGGGTGCGGCGCTACCAGCGCGGGAAGGGCGAGGTGGGTTGAGGTGAGCGTGCAGCCGCCCCCGGTGGTGCAGAACTCCGGCCAGGTCCTGCCCGCCGGGCACGAGCCGGCCAATCTCGGCGACATCCTGGAACGCGTGCTCGACCGGGGCATCGTGATCGCCGGCGACATCCGGGTCAGCCTGCTCGACATCGAGCTGCTGACGCTCAAGCTGCGACTGGTCATCGCCTCGGTCGACACGGCCCGGCAGATCGGCATCGACTGGTGGGAGCACGACCCGTGGCTCAGCTCCCGGGCGAGGCCGCCGGTGGAGCCCGGCCCACGGGACCCGGAGCAGGTGGAGGCGGAACGCCGCCCCCGGGTCGCCCGGACGGCCGCCCGCAGGGAGGAGCGGGATGAGTTCGACGGCTGACCTCGCGCCCGCCACCGGGCCGGCGAGCCCCGGCGTCGGGGTGTGGCTGCACGGCGTGGCGCGGGAGGTCGATCCCGCCCTGCTCGCCGCGACTGCCGGGATGGACGGCGCTCCGGTGCGCGCGGTGCGGGCCGCCGGCCTGGTCGCCGTCGTCAGCGCCGCGCCGCTGTCCGAGTACGGCGAGGAGGCGCTGCGCCGGAACCTGGAGGACCTGGCCTGGCTGGAGCGGGCGGCCCGGACGCACCACGCGGTGGTCGCGGCCCTGTCCCGCGACGGCGCCGTGGTGCCCGCCCGGCTGGCCACCGTCCACCACGACGACGCCCGGGTGGCGGGGCAGCTCACCGCCCGCCGGGTCGAGCTGACCACCGTCCTGGACCGGCTCGCGGGCCACGACGAGTGGGGCGTCAAGGGGTACGTCGTGCCGGGCGCGACGCCCCGCACGGCGGAATCCGTTGGGTCGGGCGGCGCCGGGGCGGCGTACCTGCGGCGGCGCCGGGCCCAGCTCACCGCCCGCGAGGAGGGGCAGCGGATCGCCGCCGACGCCGCCTCCGCCGTGCACGAGGCACTGGCCGGGCACGCGGTGGCCGTCCGGCGGCACCCCCCGCAGGACCGCCGGCTCTCCGGTGCGCCCACCGCCATGGTGCTCAACGGGGCGTACCTGGTCGGCCAGGGGTCGGTCGCCGGATTCCGCCAGTTGGTCGGCGCGCTCGCCGGTCGGCACCCGGAGATCCGGCTGGAGCTGACCGGCCCGTGGCCGCCGTACTCCTTCGCCGAGGAGCGGCCCGCTGAGCCGGCGCTCACCGTACGGGAGTCGGCGTGCTGACGGCCCGGGGGCCGGCGTGGTGACCACGTCGCTCGCCCCCAGCAGCGCCGACGACCCGCTGGCCTACCGGCCGGTGGCCCTGGTCGACCTGCTCGACCGGGTCCTCGCCACCGGCGTGGTGATCAGCGGCGACATCACCATCGCCATCGCCGACATCGACCTGGTCCGGATCTCCCTGCGCGCACTGGTCGCCTCCGTCGGCGCGCTCGCCCCGCCGGAACTGCGGGATGCCGCCCCGGGCGCCGCCGCCGGGACGCCGGGGACGTGGCCGTGAGCGCCCCGGACGGCCGCCCGGCCTGCCCA
>NZ_WAAS01000076.1:0-26203 GCF_008806585.1 Micromonospora sp. AMSO12t | reverse complement strand
CGGCAGCGTCAGAGTGGTATAAGAGACAGCTTCGGCACGGATCCGGGGCGCGGCGGGTGGCGGGGTCGCTCCCGGCGGTTCGACGTGCCACGATCTGTGCATGGGTCAGGTTCTGCTCCTGCTGGTCGTGGCGTTGACCGTCGCGGCGGTCGTGTTCGGGGTGACGGTGCTGGTCTCCGGCCGGGATCCCGGCCTGGTGCCGGCCGAGCCGGACGGACGGTCCGTGCCGCTGCCGGCGTCCCGCCCGCTCGCCGAGTCCGACGTGGGCGAGGTCCGGTTCGACACGGCGCCGCGGGGCTACCGCATGGCCCAGGTCGACCACGCGTTGCGCCGGGCGGCCTACGACATCGGCTACAAGTCCGAGCTGATCGGCGTGCTGGAGGCGGAGGTCGCCGCGCTGCGCGAGGGGCGGACGGCGGATGCCGACGCCCTGCGCCGGGCGCGGGAGCAGGCGGCCGGGGCCGCTGCCGCCGAGCCGTCGCCGGAGGCCCGGGGGACGGTGCCGGTCGGGGCCGACCGGGCGGACGCACCGGGGGGCACCGACCTGGTCGTCGCGCCGATCCCCGCGTTCGCGGGCCCGACCGTCGCGTCGGCGGCGAAGGACGCGACGCCGGCCGGCTCCGCAGCCGCCAGGCACTCCGGCGACGCCGCCTTTGCCCGGCCCGGCGCCGACCGCGCCGCGGACCGGACCGGCGAGGACGACGCCGACACCGCCGCCGACACCCCCGTGGACCGGACGGGGGCGGGCGACGCCGCCGTGGACCGGTCCGACGCGGGCGACGCGGCCGTGGACCGGCCCGGCGTGGGCGACGCGGTCGTGGACCGGCCTGACGCGGGCGACGCCGCCGTGGACCGGACCGGGGCGGGCGACGCCGCCGCGCACCGCACCGACGCGGGCGACGGCACGACGCGGCCGGCGGGTGACGCGACCAGCCCCGGCCCGGTGGTCGGGTCGGGGTCGGAGTCGAAGTGACCGGTCCGGAACCCGGTGACGACCTGCGCGACGTGGCGCAGCCCGGCGCGGGCGAGGTCACGGCCACGGTGATCGTCGACGCGCCGGCGGAGCGGGTCTTCGCGGCGCTGACCGCCTGGGAGCGGCAGTCGGACTGGATCCCCTTCACCACCGTCCGGGTGGTCGAGGGCGACGGCGGCGAGGGCAGCCTGGTCGAGGCGGTCACGGCGCTCGGCCCCGCCGTGCTGCGTGACGAGATGCGGGTGGTCCGGGTGGACGCGCCCTACGAGGTGGGCGTGGTGCACTGCGGGAAGCTGCTGCGCGGCCCCGGCGTGCTCCGCTGCACGCCGTTGGAGCGGAACCGCACCCAGGTGGTCTGGCACGAGTGGTTCCACCTGCCCGGCGGGCCGGCGGGCCGGGTGGCCTGGCCGGTGCTCTGGCCCGGGTCGAAGTTCAGCCTGAGCCAGGCGCTGAAGAAGTTCGGTCGGCTGGTGGAGCAGGGCCGGCTCCCCTGACCGGGGCGGCCGGGGATCGTGCCCCGTCGGGCGACTTGGCGTGATCGACTCGATGTCGCCGACATCGGGGTGTCGGCGTGACCGGGACGCCCCGATGTCGGCGAACCCGGGCGGACCGGTCCCGGCGGCCGGGGCGCGGCGCGGGGCCGCAGGGCGCGGGCCCGTCGGGGCCGTGCCCTAGCGTGGACGCGTGACTGACCTGGTGATCGGCGCCGACGGGCTGCCGCGATGCGGCTGGGGGCACAGCACCCCCGACTACGCCGCCTACCACGACACCGAGTGGGGCCGGCCCCTGCGCGGCGACGACGCGCTCTACGAGCGGCTCACGCTGGAGGCGTTCCAGTCGGGGCTGTCCTGGCTGACCATCCTCCGCAAACGTCCCGCGTTCCGGCTGGCCTTCGACGAGTTCCGGATCGAGACCGTGGCCGACTACGGCGACGCCGACGTCGCCCGGCTGCTCGCCGACGCCGGCATCGTCCGCAACCGGGCCAAGATCGAGGCGGCGATCGCCAACGCCCGGGCGGCGCTGGAGCTTCCGGAGGGGCTCTCCGCGCTGCTCTGGTCCTTCGCCCCGCCGCCCCGGCCGGCCCGACCCACGTCGTTCGCGGAGGTGCCGGCGCTGACCGCCGAGTCCACCGCGATGGCCAAGGCGCTCAAGAAGCGGGGCTTCCGCTTCGTCGGCCCGACCACGGCCTACGCGCTGATGCAGGCCACCGGGATGGTCGACGACCACCTTGCGGGCTGCCACGTCGTGGCGGCACGGGCGGCGTGATGGGATGGAGGCCATGACGACCGACACCGCGCACCGGGTGGACGGGGCGCGCCCCGCCGACGGCACGGGCGCCTGGGCGGTGCTGCTGCCCACCGGGCGCTACGAGGCCGAGCGGCTCGTCCACCACGACACGCTCGAGTTGACCGGCCTGGCCGACGCCGCCCGACCCCGCCCCGGCGACCGGGTGGCCGTGCTGGTCGACGCGCCGCCCCGTCTGGTGGCGCTGGGCCGGGTCACCGGGGCCGGCGGCGAGGAGCGGGAGGACCCGGACGACCCGCAGTCCGAGCGGGTCGAGGCGCCGCTGGTGGTGGCGTACACCCGGCGGGCCTTCGACGAGCCGGCGCCGGCCGACGCGCTGGCGCTCGACGGGCCGGTGACCGCGCTGGACCCGGCGGCCTTCCGGGCCCTGGCCGACCGGCTCGGCCCGCCGCCGCAGCGGCGCTCCTGGCTGGTCAGCCTGGACCTGCCGATCGAGGCCGCGTCACCCGCCGAGGCGGTCCGCCTGTTCTGGGCCTACGTGCAGGAGCTGGGCCCCCGCGAGCTGCCGGCCTTCGTCTCGCCCTCCGGCGACGAGCTGGCCATGCAGGCGTTCGTGCTCGGCGCGGAGGCCAACCAGGATCCGGAGGAGGACGACTGACCCGACCGTCGACGGCCGCCCGGCCCACCGGCCGGTGGAATGCGGGGCCGGGCGGGCCCGGGGAGGCGTCAGCGGCCCTCGAAGACCGGCTTCTGCTTGTTGACGAAGGCCAGGGTGCCGGCGCGGTGGTCGGCGGTGCCTCCGCAGATCGACTGCGCCTGCGCCTCGGCGGACAGGGCGTCGGCCAGCGTGCCCGCGTCGGCGATGGAGAGCTGCCGCTTGATCGCCCCGTACGCGACGGTCGGGCCGGCGGCCAGCCGGGCGGCCAGCTCCTGCGCGGTCGGCAGCACCTGCTCGTCGTCCTCCACCAGGCGGTTGAGCAGCCCGATCTGGCAGGCGTCCGCCGCGCCCACCGGCTCGGCCAGCATCAGCAGCTCAATGGCCTTGGCGTGCCCGACCAGCCGGGGCAGCGTCCAGGAGGCGCCGGTGTCGGCGGCGAGCCCGACCTTGGCGAAGGCCATCAGGAAGCTGGTCGACGGCCCGCCGATGCGGATGTCGGCCAGGAAGGCCAGCGAGGCGCCCGCCCCGGCGGCCATCCCCCGCACGGCGGCGACCACCGGCTTGGGCAGGTTGGCCAGCCGGGCGGCGATCGGGTTGTAGTGCGCGCGGACGGTGTCCAGCGGGTTGCCGTCGGTGGACTCCAGGGTCTGCACGTGCTCACGTAGGTCCTGGCCGGCGCTGAACGACCGACCCGCACCCGCGAGCACCACCGCGCGGCAGGACCGGTCGGTCTCCAGCTCGGCCAGCGTGTCCCGCAGCGCCTCCTTGAGCGCGACGTCGAGCGCGTTCATCGCCGTGGGGCGGTTCAGCGTCAGGGTGACGACGGCGTCGGTTCGGTCGACGAGCAGCGGCTCGGTCACTTCTAACGACCCTTCTGTCGGGCGATGCGGTTGCCGGAGTCGAGGCACTGCTCGACGTACCGGTCGGCGGCCGGCCGCAGCCGCGCCGCGTGCCGGTCGAAGAAACTGGCCGCGGCGGTGCCGGGCCAACGCTCGGGGAGCAGCGCCGGGGGCAACTGCGGGTCCCGGAACAGGAAGGTACGCCACGCGTGCACGAGCCGGAACCGGGCGGCGTACGCCTCCTCGTCGAGGCTGCGCACGGTGACCCCGGCCAGCAGCGGTCGCTGCTCGGCGACGAACTGCTCGTACGCCTGGCCGATCTCCGTCAGGTCCCAGGCCCGGCGCACCACACCCATCGCGCCGGGGGTGCCGGCGGTGTGCGCGGCGGTGAACCGCTCGAAGCGCACGCCTGCCTCGTCGAGCAGCACGTCCACGTCCTCGCCGGGCCGGGTCGCCACCCAGGTGCACTCGTCCAGGGCGCCGTAGCCGAGGAAGGTCAGGTTGGCGGCGAGCCGCTGCCGGTCCCGGCGGGACAGGGGGGCCTCCAGCACCAGCAGGTCGAACCGCCCGTCCCAGGTGATCCGACCCGTCCGGTAGATCCGCGCCGCCGCCTCGTCCAGCCGGCGGGCGGCTTTCGGGGTGATCGAATATCCCGGCCCGGAGGTCAGCCGACACGGGTCGAGCCACCCCTGGCGGACCATCCGGGAGACCGCCGTGCGCACGGCGGGCGGGGCGATCCCGAGCGGCGCCAGCAGCCTGACCAGGGCGGCGACGGGTGCCCGGCCGCCCCTCGCCCGGAGGTGGTCGCCGTACAGGTCGAAGAGTGCCGACCGTGCCTGCATGACCGCACATTGTGACAGGCCTTCTCAGGATAAGCTAGATGCTGTTACATCAATGCTGCTTCGGTTTGGGTCCGGCGGTGTTCATCAGGGAAAATCGTTGGTCGACACCCCCGCGTAGGTTGCGGTGGTCAAGACGAAGTGGCTGTGGGGCAACCCACCGACCCTGGTGTAGGTCTGAGGGGAGACAACATGGCGGCGATGAAGCCGCGGACGGGCGACGGTCCGCTGGAAGTCACCAAGGAGGGCCGGGGCATCGTCATGCGCGTCCCGCTGGAGGGCGGTGGCCGGCTCGTCGTCGAGATGACTCCCGACGAGGCCAACGCGCTCGGTGACGCACTGAAGGCAGCCGCCGGCTGACCGAGGAACGGTCCGCGCGTCCGCGTGGGCCTTTCGTCAACCCCTGAGCCACCGGCCCCGCCGGTGGCTCAGGGTCTTCATTCTCCCGCGGAGCCACGCTCCGCGAGCTTCCTGGAGGTACGGCTCCGCGTGCTCGCCATCCGTCTGCTCGCCGAGCCGGACCGGCTCGACACCCTCGTTCTCCCCGTCCGGCCAGATGCGGCCGGCGACGAACCGGCCCGACCGGCCCCGACCGGGGCGACGCTGCCCGACGGCGTGGCCGAGGAGGCCGTCGCCCTGGTGCCGGCGGCACGACTGACCGGGCGCCCCGGTGAGGTCCATGCGCAGCTGCGACCCGGGCGAGACCCCGGCCGGCTGCTGCTGCTCGGTGTCGGCGAGGGCGACGAGGCGGGCTGGCGGACGGCCGGCGCGGCTCTGGCCCGGGCCGCGAAGGATGAGATCCACGTCACGTTGGCCATGCCTGCCGACGTCACCGAGGCGGCCGTACGCGGACTTGTCGAGGGGCTGCTGCTGGCCTCGTACCGGTTCCGGCTGACCGACGCCGGCACCGCCCCCGCCCTGGCGGAGGTCGACGTCGTGGTGGCCGACCCGGACGCGCACGCCACGGCCCTTGAGGTGGCCCGGACGACGGCCCGGATGACCCGGTTCGCCCGCGACCTCACCAACACCCCCTCGTCGGTGAAGAACCCGCAGTGGTTCGCCGACCAGGTCGCCGCCCTCGCCGCCGACGTGCCGGACCTGCACCTGCGGGTCCGCGACCCGGAGGAGCTGGCGGCCGAGGGCTTCGGCGGGATCCTCGCCGTCGGGGGCGGCTCGGCCAGCGGCCCGCGCCTGGTCGAGCTGGACTGGCGGCCGGCCGACGCGCGTACCCACGTGGTGCTGGTCGGCAAGGGGATCACGTTCGACACCGGCGGCATCTCGATCAAGCCGGTGGCGTCGATGAAGCTGATGCGCAAGGACATGGCGGGCGCGGCGGCGGTGGTCGCGGCGACCCTCGGCGCGGCGGCCCTGCGCCTGCCGGTCCGGATCACCACGCTCGCGCCGCTGGCGGAGAACATGCTGAGCGGCTCGGCGTTCCGCCCCGGCGACATCATCCGCCACTACGGCGGCACGACCAGCGAGACCACCAACTCCGACGCCGAGGGGCGGCTGGTCCTGGCCGACGCGCTCGCGTACGCCGTCGCCGAACTCCAGCCCGACCTGCTGGTCGACCTCGCCACGCTCACCGGGGCGAACGCGGTCGCGCTGGGCAAGCGCACCGGCGCCCTCTACAGCGACAACGACGGGCTCGCCGCGGACGTGCTGGCCGCTGTCGCCGCCGCCGGCGAGGCCGCCTGGCGGATGCCGCTGCCCGCCGACTACGCCGAGCACCTCGGCAGCGACCTGGCCGACCTGCACAGCTCGCCGGACCGGGGCGCCGGGTCCGTGATGGCCGCGCTCTACCTGCGGGAGTTCACCGGCGGGCTGCGCGACCGGTGGCTGCACGTGGACATGTCCGCGCCGTCGTGGGCCGACGGCGACGACGCCGAGCTGACCCGGGGCGCGACCGGCTGGGGCGTACGCTCGCTGCTGCGCTGGCTGGGCTCGCTGGGTTGACCGCCCGGCGGCGCCCGCCCCTGGCGGGCCCCCGGTCAGCGGCGGGTCAGCACTTGACGGCGGCGAGCAGCCCGTGGCCGACCGGCAGCAGCGCCGGGATCCAGTGCTCGGACTCCCGGATCGCCTTGATCGCCTCGCGGACGGTCACCGTCTCGACGTCCCGGGCGGCGGGGTCGCCGATCCGGCCGCCGGCCAGCGTGCCGTTGAGCGCGACCACGCCGCCCGGTCGCAGCAGCCGCAGCGCGGCGTCCACGCAGGCGGCGAACCCGGTCGCCTCCGCGTCCACGAAGACCAGGTCGTACGCGCCGTCGGCGAGCCGGGGGAGCACATCCAGCGCCCGGCCGGTGATGATCCGGGTGCGACCGGCGGCGAAGCCCGCCTCGGTGAAGATCCGCCGGGCGATCCGCTGGTGCTCGACCTCGACGTCGATGGTCGTGAGTACGCCGTCGGCGCGCATCCCGCGCAGCAGCCAGACCCCGCTGACTCCCGTGCCGGTGCCGATCTCCACCACCGCCCGGGCGCTGCCGGCGGCGGCGAGCAGCCGCAGCGCCGCGCCGGCGCCGGGGGTCACCGCCTCCAGGCCGACCTCGTGGGCCAGGCTGCGGGCGGTGCGCAGGACGAGATCCTCGGTCACGTACGACTCGGCGAAGTGCAGGGTCTGGGCCGTCGAATTGCCGGAACCGGCGACCGTGGCGATGGGACACCTCCGGGCGGCATGCGTGGTGCGGGGGCGGGTGGGCACTGTGAGCCTAGAGGCGACGTCGAACGGGCGCAGCCGCGCGTCCGCCACCCGACGATCACGGTCGGCAACCGGTGACTCCATCCGCGGCATCCGTGTAATCCTGGAAGCGGTGTTCCGGCCAGCGCGACCGGGCGACGCTGTCGCCGGGTCCGTGGAGCGCGGGATCCGGGGATGGACTGGGAGGGCACCGACGTGACCGACGGCTGGGACTGGCGCCAGCCCGGGGGAACTCCGACACCGGCGCGACCGCCGGTGCCCGGACATCCGCCGGTGGGGTCGCCGCCGACGCCTCAGGGCGCCGGGGGCGGCACGACTTCGCCCTGGTGGACCGACGCGCTGGCCGACCCGTGGCGCGACCCGACCGCGCCGGCCGCCGTGGTGCTGCCGGCCGCGCCGAGCCCCGGCACCGAGCCGGAGCCGGTCAGCGACCCGGACGCACCGGGCCGGCCGACGCTGCGGCAGCTCCTCCTCATCCCGTTGATCACCGCGCTGCTCGCGGGCAGCCTGGGCGGCGCGCTCGGGTACGCCTTCGCGGTCCGCGGTGGCGCCGTGGCCGGCACGGTGCTCGGCGCGGACCCGCAGGCGCCCGGCCTGGCCCAGCGCAGGCCCGAGTCGCTGGCCGGGGTCGCCGAGCGGGTGCTGCCCAGCGTGGTGACCGTCCGGGTGGCGGGTCTCGGCGGCACGAGCGAGGGCTCCGGCTTCATCGCCAGCGCCGACGGGCACGTCATCACCAACGACCACGTGGTGGCGGGGGCGACCGGCAAGGCGTCGGTGGTCTTCAACGACGGCAGTTCGGCCCCGGCGACCGTCGTCGGGCAGGACCCGGAGTCCGACATCGCAGTGATCAAGGTCTCCCGGACGGGCCTGCGGCCGGTCGAGTTCGGCGACTCCGACGCGCTGGCCGTGGGCGACCCGGTGCTGGCCATGGGCTCGCCGCTCTCGCTGGCCAACACGGTCACGGCCGGCATCGTCAGCGCCCTGGACCGGACGATGCGGGCCGGTGAGCCCGGCGGCCCGACGCGCTACTACGCGGCGATCCAGACCGACGCGGCGGTCAACCACGGCAACTCGGGCGGCCCGCTGGTCGACGGCGCGGGCCGGGTGATCGGGGTCAACTCGACGATCAAGTCGCTGGTCTCCGAGGGGCAGGAGGCGGGCAACATCGGCCTCGCCTTCGCCATCCCGATCAACCAGGCCAAGCGGATCACGCAGGACATCATCGGCACCGGCAAGGCCCGGCGCACGGTGATCGGCGCCCAGGTCGGCGGGTCCGGCGCGGGCACCGGAGGAGCCGGCGTACGCCTGGCGGCCGTGGAGCCGTCCGGCCCGGCGGCCGGCGCGGGGCTGCGGGCCGGTGACGTGATCCTCAAGCTCGACGGTCGGCCGATGACCGAACCGACCGACCTGATCGCCCTGGTCCGGAAGTTCGCGCCCGGCGCGGTGGTGACCGTGGAGTACCGCCGGGGCGCCAACCGGCAGAACGCCTCCGTGACCCTGGCCGCGGACGCCAAGTAGGGACCGGTCACCCCCTCCCCGACCGGTGCCCCACGTGCGTAGTCTTGCTGCTGACGCCGAAGGAGGCCCGCGCAGTGTTCGAGAACCTGAACTGGTGGGAGATCGGTGCGCTGCTGCTCCTGGCGCTGCTGATCTTCGGTGACCGGCTGCCCGCGGTGATCAGCGACGGCCTGCGCATGGTGCGCAACCTGCGCGCGATGGCCAGCAACGCCACCACCGACCTCAGTCGCGAGCTGGGCACCGACATCCAGCTGGAGGACCTGCACCCGAAGGCGTTCATCCGCAAGCACCTGCTCAGCGAGGAGGACGAGCAGGCGATCCGGAAGCCCCTCCAGGGCGTCTACGACAACCTGCGGGCGGACGTCACCGGCGTGCACAACGAGCTGAAGGACGTGGCCTCCGCTGCCGACGTGCGCGCGAACGGCAGCCGCCCGGCGACCGCCACCGGCGCCGCCCCGGCCCCCGCCCCCCGGGCCAGCTACGACGACGCGACCTGACCCCGGGCCAGCCACGACGATGCGAGCTGACTCCCGGGCCAGCTGCGACGATGCGACCTGACCCCGGGCCAGCTGCGCCGACGTGACTTGCTTCCGGGTCAGCTACGACGCGACCTGACTCCGGTCAGCGGCGAGGTCGCGCCGACCTGACCCCGGCCCGCCTCGGCGTCGCCACGGACGGCGACGGGGGCGGCGCTCCCGGGGGAACGCCGCCCCCGTGCGGGTGGCGACAGTGCCGGCCGTGGCCGGCGTACGGTCAGCGGCCGGCGGGCTTGAGGCCCAGCGGCTTGCCGAGCAGCGACTCCCGGCGCAGGGCGAGCCGGTCGGCCACCTGGCCCAGCGCCTTCGCGGCCGGCGACTCCGGCTCGGCCAGCACGATCGGGGTGCCCACGTCGCCGGCCTCGCGCACGCGGGTGTCGAGCGGGACCTGCCCGAGCAGCGGCACCTGCGCGCCGATGGTCTTCGTCAGCGACTCGGCGACCGCCTGGCCGCCGCCCGCGCCGAAGACCTCCATCCGGGAGCCGTCCGGCAGCTCCAGCCAGGACATGTTCTCGATGACGCCGACCACGCGCTGGTGGGTCTGCAACGCGATTGCGCCGGCCCGCTCCGCCACCTCGGCGGCGGCGGCCTGCGGGGTCGTGACGATCAGGATCTCGGAGTTGGGCAGCAGCTGGGCCAGGGAGATCGCCACGTCGCCGGTGCCCGGGGGCAGGTCGAGCAGGAGCACGTCCAGCTCGCCCCAGTAGACGTCGGCGAGGAACTGCTGCAACGCCCGGTGCAGCATCGGGCCGCGCCACACCACGGCGGCGTTGCCAGCGGTGAACATGCCGATCGAGATGACCTTCACGCCGTGCGACTGCGGCGGCATGATCATGTCCTCGACGCGGGTCGGGCGCCCGTCCGCGCCGAGCATCCGGGGCACCGAGTGGCCGTAGATGTCGGCGTCGACCACGCCGACGGAGAGCCCGCGGGCGGCCAGCGCGGCGGCCAGGTTGACCGTCACGCTGGACTTGCCGACGCCGCCCTTGCCGCTGGCGACCGCGTACACGCGGGTGCGGGAGCCCGGCTGGGCGAACGGGATGACCGGCTCCTGGGAGGCGCCGCCGCCGCGCAGCTTCGCCTGGAGTTCCTGGCGCTGCTCGGGGCTCATCACGCCGAACTCGATCGCCACGCCGGTCACCCCGGGCACCGCGCCGACGGCGGCCGTGATGTCCGAGCGCAGCTTGTCCTTCAGCGGGCAGCCGGCGACGGTGAGCAGCAGCTCGACCCGTACGACGCCGTCGTCGCCGACCTCGGCGGAGCGGACCATGCCCAGTTCGGTGATGGGCCGGCGGATCTCCGGGTCGTTGACGGTGGCCAGCGCGGCCTGGATCGCGTCGGAGACGGTGCTGACGGGTGCTGACATGCCCGCAATGCTACGTCGGTGGCCCTGACCCACCGCCGTCAGCGGGGGGCGGTGTGAGCGAATCGATGGCGACGGCCGCGCCGGGCGGCATATCG
The DNA here is from genome assembly GCF_008806585.1 of Micromonospora sp. AMSO12t. Taxonomy (NCBI): domain Bacteria; kingdom Bacillati; phylum Actinomycetota; class Actinomycetes; order Micromonosporales; family Micromonosporaceae; genus Micromonospora; species Micromonospora sp. AMSO12t. Next base: position 15,439 of record NZ_WAAS01000076.1, on the reverse strand, counting down.
GACGAAGCGGGACGATCGAGTCGATCCCGCCGAGCCGGACCCCCGGGGCGGGCGGCGTCCGGGCCGCTCAGGCCTCGGCCTCCCGGCCCTCCGGGCGGCCGTCGTGGGCCTGATCGCCGTCCAGGTCGTCGCGGGGCTCCTCCAGCCCGTCGCCGTGCTGCGGGATCCTGTCCTGCTGCCGGCGCTCCAGCCGCTGCCGGCGCCGGCCCGCCTCGTCCAGCTCCTCGGCCAGCCGGGCCAGCTCCGAACGGAGGAAGTCCCGGGTCGCGACCTCGCCCATCGCGTTGCGCAGCGCGGCGATCTCCCGCGCCAGGTACTCCGTGTCGGCCTTCTGCATGGTCGCCCGGCGGCGGTCCTCCTCCAGGGAGACCCGGTCCCGGTCGGCCTGCCGGTTCTGCGCCAGCAGGATCAGCGGCGCCGCGTAGCTGGCCTGGAGGGACAGCACCAGGGTCAGGAACGTGAAGGTGTACGGGTCGAAGCGCAGGTGCGCGGGGGCCAGGGTGTTCCAGCCGAACCACAGCGCGATCACGATCGTCATGTAGACGATGAAGTTCGCGGTGCCCATCCCCCGGGCGATCCCCTCGGACCACCGGCCGAAGGCCTCCGGGTCGAACCGGGGCAGCTTGACGCCTCGGGGCTCGCGCGGCTGGTCGAGCCGCTGCGCCCGTCGCTGCTCAGTCATCCGCGCCGTCCAGCGTCGGCCCGGCGGTGGACGGGCGCTCGGCGGCGTCCCGGTCCCGCCAGTCCCGGGGCAGGAGGTGGTCCAGCACGTCGTCGACCGTGACCGCGCCGACCAGCCGGTTGTTGCGGTCGATGACGGGCATGGCGACCAGGTCGTACGTGGCCATCCGGCGGGTGATCTCCGGCAGCGGGGTGGTCGGCCGCAGCGGGTCGATGTCGTTGACCACGATGCCGCCGAGCAGGTCGGCCGGCGGTTCGCGGAGCAGCCGCTGGAAGTGCACCATGCCGAGGTAACGGCCGGTCGGCGTGGTCATCGGCGCCCGGGACACGAAGACCTGCGCGGCGATCGCGGGGGAGAGCTGCGGTTCCCGGATCCGGGCCAGGGCCTCGGCGACGGTGGCGTCCGGCGGCAGGATGACCGGCTCGGAGGTCATCACGCTGCCCGCCGTTCCCGGCGTGTACTTGAGCAGCTGACGCACCGGGTCGGCCTCGCCCGGCTGCATCAGGTCGAGCAGCACGTCCTGCTCGGGCGGCGGCAGCTCACTGAGCAGGTCGGCGGCGTCGTCCGGGTCCATCTCCTCCAGCACGTCGGCGGCCCGCTCGCGGTCCAGCGCGGCCAGGATCTCCACCTGGTCGCGCTCCGGCAGCTCGCTCAGCACGTCGGCCAGGCGCTCGTCGTCCAGCGCGGCGGCGACCTCGTTGCGCCGGGTGTCGGGGAGATCCTGGAGGGCGTTGGCGAGGTCGGCGGGGCGCATGTCCTCCAGCACCGAGAGCAGGTTGGCCGTGCCCCGGCTGTCGGCGATGCCGCTGAGCCCGCGTACCCGTTCCCACTCGACCTGGTGCAGGTGGCCCCGGCGGGTCAACCGGCCGGTCTGCTCGCGTACGGCGACCCGGGCCAGCGACCACTCACCGCCCCGGCTGCACTCCATCGCCACGTCCACCACGGAGCCCGACTGCCCGCCGGGCTCGACCTGCACCCGGCGGTCCAGCAGCTCCTGGAGCACGAGCAGCTCGTTCGGGCGCTTCTCGAAGCGGCGCAGGTTGAGCGTGCCGCTGCCGAGCACGACCGCGTCGGCGTCGATGGAGGTGATCCGGTTCAGCGATAGGAAGATGCGCCGCCGCATCGGCATCTCGGCGACGAGACCGACCACCTCGGGCGGGCGTTGCGTCGGCCGCAGCCTGCCCACCGCGTCGCGGACCCGGCCCACCTGGTCGCCGTTGGGATCGAAGACGGCCACCCCGGCGAGCCGGGCGAGGTAGACCCGGGTCGGCGTGCTCACGGGCACCAGCCTAAGCGCCTAGTGTTTATCAACATGTCGACCTTGGCCTACGAGATCGTGGACGTCTTCACCGACCGCCCGTTCGCCGGCAACCCGCTGGCGGTGGTGTTCGGCGCCGAAGGGCTGGCCACCGAGCAGATGCAGGCGCTCGCGCTGGAGTTCAACCTCTCCGAGACGGTGTTCGTGCTCCCGCCCACCCAGGTCGGCGCCACCTACCGGGCCCGCATCTTCACGCCGGCCGAGGAGCTGCCCTTCGCCGGTCATCCCAGCGTCGGCGCGGCGGTGACCGCCAGCCGCCGTGGCATGTTCGGTGTGGGACAGGTCACCCAGGAATGTGGGGCGGGCGTGCTGCCGATCGAGGTGGCCGCGACCGGGGCCACGCTCACCGGTGGCGTACCCACCCTCGGCCCCGAGCTGGACCCGGAACCGCTGCTGGAGATGGCCGGCCTGGACGCGGACGACCACGTCGGCCCGGCGCCCCGGGTGGCCGGCTGCGGGCTGGAGTTCCCCTACCTCCCGGTCCGCCCGGACGCGGTGGCCCGCGCACGGGTCAACGCGGCGGCGGCGCAGCGGTACGGAGTGGAGCACGTCAGCGTCTTCTCCTGGGACGCCGCCGCTCAAACCGCGCACGCCCGGGTCTTCGTCCCCGGGTTGGGTGTGCCGGAGGACCCGGCCACCGGTTCGGCGGCCCTGGGCCTGGGGGTGTGGCTGGTCGCCAGCGGCCTGCTGCCCGCCGACGGGCGCGCGGAGTACACCGTCCACCAGGGCATCGAGATCAACCGCCCGTCCGTGCTGGCCTGCACGGTGACCGCCGAGGACGGTCAGGCGGTGGGCGCCACCGTGGCCGGGCACGTCGTACCGGTGGCCCGGGGCGAGATCACGGTCCCGCCGTTCGTCGGCTGACCTGCGCGATCCGGGTCGCCGGATCGGATCGCCCGGCGTCGTGCCCGTGCCGTGCGACCCGACCGCGTCCACGTCGACGCGCGGCCGGACCCCGGGCGGCACTGACGGGACGGGGACGGATGCGGCAGGATGCGAGGGTGACCGACGCGGAGCGGACCAGCACGCCGCTGGTCGACGAGGCGATGAAGAAGGCCGCCGTGGCCTGGGTGAGTGTGCCCGGCGGGCCGGCGCTCGCGCTGTGGTGCCTGCCCCTGGAGGGGGCGCTCTTCGTGGTCAGCGGCCCCGGGGAGCAGTCCGCCCCGGGGCTGGCCGACGCGACCGAGGCACAGGTCACCCTGCGCGGTGACCACGGCGGGCGGATCGTCACCTGGCCGGCGCGGGTGAGCCGCCTGGCGCCCGGCACCGAACACTGGGAGACGACCGCGCCGCTGGTGGCCGCGAAGCGGCTCAACGCGCCCGGGCCCGCGACGGAGCTGGTGGAGCGCTGGGCGACCGACGGCTGTGCGGTGAACCGGCTGGAGCCGGCCGGCGAGCCGCTCGCCGGCGCCGGGCTGCCCGCGGACTCGCTGGCCGAGGTGCCCCGCGAGACGCCGGCCGTCCGGGCGACCCGCAAGCCGTTCCGCCTGCACCGGGTCCGCCGCCGCTGAGACGCCCGGCCGCCGGCTCAGGAGACGCAGCCGGCCGGCACGGGGGCGATCGCGGGAACGAGGCCAGTCGCGCGCCCCGGCACCCGCGCGACGAGTTCGACCACCTCGTCGAGCGAGCGCAGCACCGGCCCGATCCAGGCCTCGTCGGCGTTGAACACCATGTGGCCGGCCAGGTCCGGCGCGGCCAGGCGCACGGCTGTCATCCCGGCCCGCTCCGCCCCGGTCAGCTCCTGGCTGCCGCCGTCGCCCACGTAGAGGCAGTCCGCCGGCGCCAGGTCGAGCCGCCGGCACGCCGCCTGGTAGAGCGCCGGGTCCGGCTTGCAGCGCCCCACCTGCACGGAGAAGACCCGCACGTCGAGCAGCGGGGCGATCGGCAGCTGCGGCAGGAACGCCGGCAGCTCGTGCGTGCAGTCGCTGATCACTCCCGTACGCAGGCCGAGCCCCCGCAGCGCGGCGAGCGTGGGCACGGCCTCGTCGCGCAGCCGGGTGTCGGCGCGGATGGCCCGGTGGCGGGAGGCGACCGCCGCGCGGACGGCGTCGTCGGAGGGGTGCACGCCGGCCTGCTCGCAGACCCAGCGCAGGGTCGCCTCGGCGTTGCCGAGCCGCCCGCAGGCCCGCTCGTAGTAGGTGCGGTCGAGCACGTCGACGAGCGTGCGCGGGGCGCAGCCGAGCAGCTCGGCGGTCGACCGGTGGGCCTCGCCCCGCTGGACGGAACGGGTCAGCGTGCCGAAGAAGTCGAACAGGACCGCCTGGTAGGTGGGCATGGGGGAGCGCCTCCGGGCGGTAGGGGAATCGCCGGCGCGGACAGGCATGATCGTAACGGAGTGCTGACGTTCCGTGTCGGCCCGTGGCGTGTGAGGATTGCTCCCCGTGTCCCCCGCAGCGCACCGCCCGTCGTTCCACCCGGCGACCACCGGGGCGCTCGTCCTGGCCGTCGTCGCCGTCTCGTCGTCCGCGCCGCTGGTGGCCGTCGCGGCGGCGCCGGCGCTGGCCGTCGCGTTCTGGCGCAACCTGCTCTCGGTCGCCGTGCTCGGCCCGTTCTCGGCGGCCCGGCGACGCGCCGAGTTCCGGTCGCTGACCGTCGGCGCCGGTCGGCGCGAGGGCGTCTACTGCGTGCTGTCGGGGGTCGCGCTCGCCGCGCACTTCGCCACCTGGATGCCCAGCACCAAGCTCACCTCGGTCGCGGCGGCGACCGCGCTCTGCGCCACCCAGCCGGTCTGGCAGGGGCTGATCGCCCGCGCCCAGGGCCGCCGGCTGCCGGGCGCCGTCTGGGCCGGCATCGGGGTGGCGGTCGTGGGTGCGGTCGTGGCGACCGGGGCGGACTTCGCCGTCTCCGGCCGGGCCGTGGCCGGCGACCTGCTCGCGGTGGCCGGCGGCCTGTTCGCGGCGGTCTACACCGCGCTCGGCGAGCGGGCCCGTACGACGATCAGCACGACCACCTACACCACCGTCTGTTACGGGGTCTGCGCCCTGGTCCTGCTCGTGGTCTGCCTGGTCGGCCGGGTGCCGCTGACCGGCTTCGACACCGGCACCTGGCTCGTCGTGCTGGCCCTGGTGGCCGTCCGGCGGCGTCCGTGAGAGTGCGAGGGAGGGCACGCGGCGGCGGGAAGGCGGATGGCGGAGCGGGACGGCGACGAGGGCGGCACGACCGTCACGCCGTCGGCCGAGTTCCCGCCGCTCGACCCGGACGAGCTGCGGGCCCTACGCCGGATCGGTGACCGGTGGCGGAACGCCCGGCGGGGCCGACCCCCCGGCGCGGACACGCTGCCGGTGGACCCGACGCTGCGCCGGCACCCCGACCGGCCGGCCCCCACGCGGTTCGGCCGCCTCGCCCCGATCGCGATGTTCCGGATCGGGGAGCCGGACGAGTTGGTCGCCACCGCACCGGCCAACCTGCCCGGCAGCCGGCTCGGCCGGGCGACCACCCGGCTGCGGCGGGCGCTGTTCGGGCCGCCACTGACCAGCGCCGCCGTGGTCTACGAGCGGATGCGCAAGCTGGTGGCCCTGCCGGTGCTCTCCTCCGACCTGCTCAGCTCGGTGGCGTACGGGCCGGAGGCGATGCTCGCCGTGCTGCTGCTCGCCGGCAGCGGGGCGCTCGGGCTGTCCCTGCCGCTGGCCGCCGGGCTGGCGCTGCTCATGATCGCGGTCGGCGTCTCCTACCGGCAGACCGTCGCCGCCTACCCGCACGGGGCCGGGTCGTACATCGTGGCGGGCGACAACCTGGGCGCGGGGGCGGGGCTGGCCGCGGCGGCGGGACTGATGACGGACTACGTGCTCACCGTGGCGGTGTCCGTCTCCGCCGGCATCAGGGCGATCACCTCGGCGATGCCGGGACTGGCCGCCTGGACGGTGCCCCTCGGGCTCGCCGTGATCGGTCTGCTGCTGGCGGGCAACCTGCGCGGCGTACGGGCCGCCGGCAACCTCTTCGTGCTGCCCACGTACGCCTTCGTGGTCGCGCTGCTGGCGCTGCTCGCGGTCGGCTGGTTCCGCGCGGCCGGGCGGGGTTTCGTCCCGGTCGCCCCGCCGCCGGTGCCGGCCGTGGAAGGGTTGGGGCTGCTGCTGGTGCTCCGCGCGTTCTCCTCCGGCGCGGTCTCGATGACCGGCATCGAGGCGGTCTCCAACGCGGTTCCGGCGTTCCGGCCTCCCGAGTGGCGCAACTCGCGCACCACGCTCACTTGGATGGTCGCGATGCTGGTGCTGTTCTTCGGCGGCCTCGTCGGGTTGATCCACCTGTCCGGGCTGGTGCCCACCGCCGAGCAGTCGCTCCTCTCCCAACTGGCCCGGGTCACCTTTCCCAGCGGTCCCTGGTACGCCCTGATCCAGGCCGCCACCGCGCTGATCCTGCTGCTGGCCGCGAACACCGCCTTCAACGACTTCCCCCGCCTGCTCTTCTTCATGGCCCGGGACGGGCACGCGCCGCGCCGGTTCCTGCACATGGGCGACCGGCTCGCCTTCAGCAACGGGCTGGTGGCGCTCACCGTCGCGGCGGCGGTGATCCTGGTGGCCTTCCGCGGGCACACCGAGGCGCTGATCCCGCTCTACGCGGTCGGGGTGTTCCTCGCCTTCACCCTGTCCCAGGCCGGGATGGTGCGGCACTGGCGACGCCGACGCGGTCCCGGCTGGCGCCGCCGGGCGACGATCAACGCGGTGGGCGGCACCTTCTCCGGCCTGGTGCTGGTGACCGCCGCGGTCACCAAGTTCACCGAGGGCGCCTGGGTGGTGGTCGTCGCCGTACCGCTGCTGGTCCTGCTGTTCCGGGCCATCCACCGGCACTACCGGAGGCTGCACCGGTCCCTGGCGCTGCACCCGCCGCCGGGCGGCCCGGCGCCCGGGCCGCCGGTGGTGCTGGCCCCGCCGCCCGCCACCGGGCCCGCCGCGCCGGAGGACGAGGAACTGCCCGAGCAGGTACGCCACCTCGTGGTCGTGCCGGTCGCCCGGCTGAACCGGGCCTCGCTGCGGGCCCTGGCGTACGCGGCCTCGCTCGGGCAGCCGACGCTGGCCGTGCACATCGCCCCCGAGGAACCGGAGGCGGACCGGTTCCGGGAGCAGTGGCGGGTGTGGGGGGACCACCTGCGGCTGGAGACGATCGTGTCCCCGTACCGGGCGGTGGTCGGGCCGCTCGCGCACTACCTGGAGGCCCTGCACGCCTCCCGGGCCGACCTGGTGCTGACCGTCGTCGTGCCGGAGGTGGTGGTGCGCAGCCGCTGGCACCGGCTGCTGCACAGCCGCACCGAGCAACGGCTGCGTTCGGCGCTGCGCCGGCTGCCGGGGGTGGTGGTCACCAGCCTCCCGGTGCACCCGGGCGGGTAGCTCCCTCCGCGGCGTCTGCCCGGGTGGCCGTGCGCTGGCAGCGACTCACCGAGGATGGTCCGCGGACCGAGCGGCTTTCCCCGCCCGGACGGCGCAGGCGTCCGGGCGAGGTGGACGCGGGCGGCCCGGTGGGCGGCGACCCGGGGCGGCCCCCGGTCGCGATGAGGGGCAGCTCTATGGTGACGGGATGTCCATCGAGTTGGTGTCGCGCTTCGCGGTTGACGACGGCGAGCTCAGCGCGCTGCACGCGCGCGCCTTCGGCGGCGGCGACCAGGTGACACCGTGGCGCGAGCGCCTGGAACGACACGCTCTGAGTTGGGTGGGCGCGTTCGACGCCGGGCGCCTGGTGGGCTTCGTGCAGGTGTGCTGGGACGGGGGCGCTCACGCGTTCCTCCTGGACACCGCCGTGGATCCGCCCTAGCAGCACCAGGGGATCGGCCGGCGGCTGGTCGAGGCCGCGGCGGCGGACGCCACGGCCGCCGGCTGTCACTGGCTGCACGTCGACTTCGAGCCTCATCTCGAGAAGTTCTACCTGCAGCAATGCGGCTTCACGTCCACCCCGGCCGGTCTGCTGCGCCTCGGTGACGAGCCGGGTGCCGGCTCCTGAGCGTGGCCCCGAGGGACGGCTGCGGCGCGGGTCGTCAGTCGCGTCGGGCGAGCACGGCGACCCGGGGCAGCGCCTCCGGGTCGGGTACGGGGGTGAGCAGGTCGTCGATGGCGGCGACGTGGCTCGTCGTCCAGCCGGCGTCGGCCAGGGCGGAGAGCACGTCGGCCACGGGGTGGGCGGTGTTGGTGATCGTCGTGGTGAAGGGGGCCGTGCGGCCGTCGTCGGTGCGTAGCTCCCCGGTGACGTGCAGCGGGCGGCGGTCGCCGTCGAGCGGGCCCCGGGCCACCTCGACCGAGACCGTGCCGTCCTGCCGGGCGACCGGGGGGACGTCGGCGAGGAGCCCCTTCGTCGTGGACATGTCGAAGCCGAACCAGCCGCCCGGCGCGACCGCCCGGTGCACGCAGCGCAGGTAGGACCGGACCCGGTCGATGTCGCCGACGTGGTTGAGGACGTCGTACGTGGAGACCGCGAACGCGCAGGTGCGCGGCACCTCGAATTCCGCGGCGTCCGCGGCGATGAGCACCGCGTCGGTGCCGGCCAGCCGTTCCCGGGCGCGGGCGATCATCGCCTCGGAGACGTCGACCCCGACGACCCGGTAGCCGGCGGCGGCGAATCGGGCGGCCACGATGCCGGTGCCGCAGCCGACGTCCAGCAGGCTCAGCTCCGACCCGGGTGCGACGCGCGCGTGCAGCCGCAGCCACGCCTCGCCCATCCGCTCGGGGTACGGCGCCCAAAAGCGGTCATACGCCGTGACGAAGGCGTCAACGTACTCGGCCATCGGGTTGCCTTTCGTAGTGCCGGACGGTGGAACTGGCCAACGGGACGAGCGCGGCCACGAAGATCACCGTGGCCAGGGCGAGCAGAGCCGTTCGCACGCCGATCGCGGGTACGACGAGACCGGCGGCGATCATGACGGGCGGGCCCAGTCCCACCGCCCCCAGCCACTCGTACGCGCTCACGCGGGACATCGCCTCCGTCGGCACCTCGGACTGGACGGTCGTCTCCCACAGCACCCCGAAGACGTCGAAGGCGACCCCGGCCAGCACGGCGGCGAGGATCACGAACGGCAGGGCGGCACCGGCTCCGAGCAGCAGCGCCGGCAGCCCCAGCAGCGACACGGCGAGGACGGCCGTGCGCAGAGGCCGGGTCGTCCTGATTCGCATCGCCACCAGCACGCCGGCAAACATGCCGACGGCGTACCCGGCCAGGACGCCGGACCAGGCGCCCGCGCCGCCCAGGTGCGCCCTGGCGAGCAGCGGCCCCGCGAGCCCGAAGGTGACCCCGACGGCGGCGTTGATCACCGCTGCGGCGAGCACGATCTGCCACAGCCATCGTCGCCGGACGAACTCGCGCCAGCCGTCGCGCAGTTCGGCCGGCAGGTTCCGCCCGGCGGGCCGGGTCGTCGCGGCGAGGCGCAGCCGCGCGAGGAGTAAGGCGGCGACGGCGAACGTCGCGGCGTCGAGGGCCAGCGCCCAGCCCGGCCCGAGCCAGGTGATCAGCGCGCCGCCCGCCGTGAAGCCCGCCACCGTGGCGGTGTTCGTGCCGAGCCGCAGCAGGGCGTTGCCCCGCTGGCGCGCCTGCGGCGCGACGAGTTCGGCGGTCAGCCCGTTGAGCGAGGGCAGCAGCAGCGCGGAGGCGGTGCCGGCGACGGCCGCGCAGACGGCGAGGGTGGCGACGCCGGCCCGCCCGCTCAGCACGAGGACGGTCATCGCGCCGTACGCCGTACCGCACATCAGTTCCGCCGCCACGAGTACGCGGTGGCGCGGCAGCCGGTCGCCGATGACGCCGCCGAGCAGCATCAGCGCGATCCGGGGCACCGAGATCGCGGCGAGCACGAGCGACAGCGCCGTGGGCGATCCGCCAGGAAGGTCGAGCACGGCGAAGGTCAGCGCGAGCGGGCCCATCGCGTTGCCGAAGACGGAGATCGTCCTGGCCGTGGCGAACAGGACGAACCGGCGCTCGCGCAGCGGGTCCGCCGGGCGGTCCACGGACGCGACGGTGTCGGTCATGCCCGGTCCGGGCGGACGATCGCCTGCCACCGCGCCACCGGCTCGCCGGCGTCGAGCACGTGCAGCAGCGGCCGGCGGGCCACCACGGGGCACACGTGTCCGGGCAGCACCCGCAGCTCGTCGCCCACCGACACCGACCCCGCGTCGACCGGCCCGCCGTCGGGTGCGGTCAGCACGACACCGCTCATCCAGGTCTGGTCGGCGCCCGCCAGCAGTTCGTCGGCGTCGGTGCGCAGCACCTGCCCGTCGGTGCCGGTGACGGTCGTGGCGACGGATATCGCGACCGCCCCGGGATCGCACTCGCCCAGCCGGGCGAACCCGCCGTCGAGCAGCGCGTACGCTCCGGCGCAGACCTCGGTCACGCCGGCGACGTCCAGCACGCCGGCGAGGGTCGGGGTGCCCCCGACGCTGACGGCCGGGCAGGGCGACCCGGCCGCGCGGATCCGCTCGGCGACCGACACCAGCAGGCGCGCCTGGCGGCGGCCCAGCTCGACCCGGTCGCGCGCGGCGGCGGGGTCGGTGATCCCCACATAGCCGGTGACGCCCGCCATCCGCAGCCCGCCGGTCCGCGCGATAGTGGCGGCCAGCCCCACGGCGGCGTCGGGGTCGACACCGACGCGGTGCAGACCGGTGTCGACCTCGACGCGTACGCCGAGTTCGACGCCGTGGGCCTCGGCCGCCGCGCCGAGCCCGGCCACCGCGTCGGGGTGGTCCACGTGCACCGTCACCGCGCAGTGCCGCGCGAGCTGGGCGAACCTGGTCCACCGCCACGCGTCACGCCAGGGCCACGCCACCACCACGTCCGTCACGCCCACCGCCACGTAGGCCTCGGCCTCGGCCGCCGAGTGCACCGCGACGCCCACCGCGCCCGCGGCCACCTGGCGGGCGGCGATCTCGGGACTCCGGTGCCCCTTGACGTGCGCGCGCAGGGCGACGCCGGCCTCGGCCACCCGCCGGCCGTACCGCGCGACGTTCGCGTCCAGCCGGGCCAGGTCGACGGTCACCCGTGGCGTCATTCGCCGCGCCCGTGCCAGGCGTCCGGCGGGAAGGAGAACGCCGCGTCGCCGCCGGCGAGCATCGCCGCCTGGCGGTCCCGCTCGGCGGGGTGCGGCACGCCGACGCCGGAGACACCGAGGAAGGCCTCGTCCGGCCAGGACAGCCCGAGGGCGTCCTCGACGGGCGCGTCGCGGGTGGCGGCGGTGAAGAACGTCCCGAGCCCGAGCGCCGTCGCGGTGAGGTACACGGTCTGGCTCAGGTGACCGACGTCGAGCAGGAGCGCACGGTACGCGCGGGCGGCCGGGTACTTCCACACGGTCCGGTCGAGCACCGCCGCGTACATCAGCAGGAAGCCGGCCTGGGCGGCGTGCGGCTGCCCGCCGCACCACTCGCGCAGCCGGTCCTCGCCGGGGGCGGGCGCGAGGCGCACCAGCTCGTGGCGGCGCACCGCGTAGTGGTAGATCCCGGGTTCCAGCCCCGCCACGTCGCGGACCACCGGGTAGACCTCGACCGGGTGGCGGGCCCCGCCGGAGGGGACGGTCTTGAGCAGCGCCGTCCCGACCCCGGAGACGTCCACCTCGCGACGGACCCCGGCCGTCCAGCGCAGCAGGGCCGCGAACGCGGGCAGCGGCACCGGGCGGTCCGGGTCGAACCATCGGGTCGAGCGCCGGGCCGCGAGGACCGTGGTGAAGTCGACGGCGGGCGGGTCGGCGGGGGGCAGGGCGATGCGTGGCCCGTCGTGCTCCCTGACCGGATCCGGCTGGCCGGACTTGGCGCGCAGCACCGCCGCGTCCTGCGCCGCCGAGCGGAAGACGTCGCTGCCGAGCGTACGGCTGGCCAGGTGGTAGTAGGTGGCTGCCGGTCCCAGGTCGCGCCACGCGCCGAGGCGTTCCTCCTGGGCGTGCTCGGGCGAACCCTCGGCGACGAGCACGTGGGCGTCGAGGAGCTGCTGCGCGAGCCGGCCTTCGGGCTCGGCCCAGTCGGCGTAGTCGCGCAGCAGCCTCTCCGCCTCCACAGTCAACGCGAACTGCCGGTGCCTCAGCGGGTCGTCGCAGACCAGTTGGCCGTCACGCCACAGGAAGACGACCAGCCGCGACACACGGACACGCATGACTACTCAGGCTTCGACCGGTCAGACCTCGACCGGAGGCTCCAGGCAGGTCAGTTCCTGGTCGTAGTCGTCGGACGCCACCGGCTCGAAGGCCTCGATCTGCTCGGTCATGCGGGAGCTCCCCTCACTAATCGGCGTTGATCACTGTGATGCACCGTATCAGACCGTCCACAGTGAACACACCCACCGACATGGATCGAGCCGACCCGCTCCCGCGCCGACTCAGGCCTCGTGGACCTCCAGCACGCGGGTGGTCGGGGCGGCGTCGCCCAGTTCTTCGCGCAGCGCCACCCGCTCCGGGTCGGCCATGAAGCCGTGGTAGCCGTCGCGGGTGTCGAACCGGATCAGGTGCACCTCCGTACGCCCGTCGCCGGTGCGCTGCCGACGCTCCAGCCGCCCGCCGTGCCGCCCGAGCAGGCCGAGCACCGCGTCCTCGTACCGCTGGCCGGTCTCGACCGCGTCGGGGGCCAGCTCCACCAGCGCCACCAGGCGCACGGCGGCGGCCGGGTCGGTGACCAGCGACTTGAAGAAGTGGTGGTCGACGTGGCCGCCGGGGATGCCCTCCCGGCGGCCCGTGTCGAGGTAGCCGTGCCGGCGGTAGAACTCCGGCGCCTGGAACGAGAACGAGGAGACCGACATCTCCGTGCAGCCGCGCCGGCGGGCCTCGTCCTCGGCGGCCCGCAGCAGCCGGCCGCCCCACCCCTCGGCACGGCGGTCCTCGCGCACCCACACCATGTTGATCCCGGCGCAGCCGCCCCAGGTCCACCCGGTCAGGCCGGCCACCAGCTCGCCGTCGGCGTCGTCGACCCGGACGCAGAGGCCGGCCTCGTCGTCCGCGCCGGTCGCCCGGTTGTTGAAGACGGTCAGCTCCGCGTCGAGCCGTGCCTGGAGTTCCTTGTCCTCGCGGAGCACCCGAAGGACGCTGCCGGCGTCGTTCCCCGTGGTCGTCATGCGGCGGAGTATCGCAGCGCCCCGCCCCCGGTGACACCGCAAATCCGGCGGCGCCGCCTGCCGGGCGGGGCCCCGTTATCCGGCGACGCCGACCGCCTCGGTGCTGGCCGTCCAGAGTCGGGCGGCGAGCTGCGGATCGGTCGCCCTGGGCAGCGGCCGGCGCAGCCGCCGGTCGACGTGGTAGCCGCCCGTCACCAGCCGCTCCGGGTCCTGGTTGGCCAGCCAGACCAGCGTCTCCGCGCCCTTCTCCGGGCTGCGCAGCGGCAGGATCCGCATGCCCAGGGCGACCAGCCGGTTGTCGTTGCCGAACCGGCTGCGCACCACCCCCGGATGGAAGGAGTACGCGGGGATCTCCGGCCAGCGCCGGGCCGCCTCGGCCGTGAAGAGGATGTTCGCCTGCTTGCTGGTGCCGTACGCCTGCATGGGCCGGTAGCGGCGCAGCGCGGCGTTGAGGTCGGCCGGGTCGAGCACGCCGCTGCGGTGCGCGCCCGAGGCGGTCACCACCATCCGGCCGATCCGGTCCCGCAGCAGGTTGCTGAGCAGGAACGGGGCCAGGTGGTTGGCCTGGATCGACAGCTCGAAGCCGTCGACCGTGGTGAGCGGCTGGAGCGCGATCGCCCCGGCGTTGTTGGCGAGCACGTCGATCCGGTCGTACGCCTCGCGCAGCTTGCCGGCCAGCCGGCGGACGTCGTCCAGCACCGCGAAGTCGGCCCGGAACAGCTCCGGTCGCTCGCCGGACGCCTCCCGCACCTGTTCCGCCGCGGCCTGGAGTCGGGCCGGGTCGCGGCCGACCAGTACCACCTGGTCACCGCGGCGCGCCAGGTCGACGGCGGCCGCCAGCCCGATGCCCGAACTGGCCCCGGTCACCACCACGATCCGACGCCCAGTGAGATCTTCCACAGGTCCATTCACCCCGGTCACGGCACGAGGTTACCGTGGCGTCACAAAGACCTTTGGGATCGTTAAGCCCTCGCATTTCGTCAGGTGACGTCGGCGTGCCCGCGCACGCTGGAAGGAGCGCATCCATGGCCGCAGTCGGTCGCCCCCGTCGGTCCTGCCTCGCGGTACCCGGCTCCAGCGTCAAGATGCTCGGCAAGGCCCAGGGGCTCCCGGCCGACCAGGTCTTCCTGGACCTGGAGGACGCGGTCGCCCCGCTGGCCAAGCCCGACGCCCGGAAGAACATCGTCGCGGCGCTCAACGAGGGCGACTGGTCGGGCAAGACCCGCGTCGTCCGGGTCAACGACCTGACCACGCCGTGGACCTACCGGGACGTCATCGACGTGGTGGAGGGCGCCGGCGCCAACCTCGACTGCGTCATGCTGCCCAAGGTGCAGAACGCGGCCCAGGTGCAGTGGCTCGACATGACCCTGACCCAGCTGGAGAAGACGCTCGGCCTGGAGGTCGGCCGGATCGGCATCGAGGCGCAGATCGAGAACGCCGCCGGCCTGGTCAACATCGACGCCATCGCGGCCGCCTCGCCCCGGGTCGAGACCATCATCTTCGGTCCGGCCGACTTCATGGCCTCGATCAACATGAAGTCCCTGGTGGTCGGCGCGCTCATCCCGGACTACCCGGGCGACCCCTACCACTACATCCTCATGCGCATCCTGATGGCGGCCCGGATGCACGACAAGCAGGCCATCGACGGCCCGTTCCTGCAGATCCGCGACGTGGACGCGTTCCGCGAGGTGGCCAAGCGCTCGGCGGCGCTCGGCTTCGACGGCAAGTGGGTGCTGCACCCGGGCCAGATCGACGCCGCGAACGAGGTCTACTCGCCGGCCCAGGCCGACTACGACCACGCCGAGCTGATCCTCGACGCGTACGAGCACTACACGTCGGAGGCGGGCGGCCGGCTGGGCGCGGTGATGCTCGGCGACGAGATGATCGACGAGGCGTCCCGCAAGATGGCCCTCGTGGTGGCGGCGAAGGGCCGGGCCGCGGGCATGACCCGCACCTCGTCCTTCACCCCGCCGGCCGAGTAGTCCCCGCGCCTCCCGACATCCGTGCCGCCCCGGTCCGCGCCGGGGCGGCACCGTCGCGTCAGTAGTTGGTGCCGCCGGTGTCGGCCTGGGAGATCGCGAAGATGATGATCGCCACGTAGAAGAGGACCACCAGCAGGTAGAGGCCGGTGACGATCCAGCCGACGATGATGCCGGCCTTCGCCATGCCCTCGCCGCCCTCGCCGGTCTCCCGGATCTGCTTCTGCGCGACGTGGCCGAGGATCGCGCCGATCGGCGCGGTGATGCAGGAGCCGATGCCGACCAGGGCGAGCACCAGTGCGGCGATGGCGAGGCCGTTGGTCCTCAACGAGGGGGCGTAGCCGTAGTTCGGGTAGGCCGGCGGGTAGGCGGCGGGCCCGGGCTGGCCGGCGGCGTGCTTCATCCCGGCGTACGGGTCGCCGCCCGCGTACGGGTCCGGGGCGTACGGGTCGGCCGGCGCGTACG